>NZ_JBCGFB010000023.1:29273-68447 GCF_038752175.1 Nocardia sp. No.11
TGGCGTGAGCCGGATGATCGAGCGGGGGTCAGCTCATTCGCGCCGGTGGCGTGAGCCGGATGATCGAGCGGGGGGTCAGCTCATTCGCGCGACGAGGGTGCGGACGATCTCGGCGGTGACCTCGTCGCGCCAGATCTGGAAGCGCGCGGAGTTGTCCAGGCCGCTGACCGAGGAGTCGCCGCTGACCGCGAACGCGAAATTCCCCCGATGACAGGCCACGGTGGATTCGATGATCTTGCCGTAGGTGCATTCGGTGGCACCCCACTCGGCCGGGGCCACCGGATCGCCGGTGAAGCGCTTCATATCGGCGTAGTAGGCGGTGACGGCGGATTCCTCGCCGACCGAGGAGAACATCACGGTGATCTTGGTATTGCCCGAGGACGCGGGCCGGTCGGGCAGATCGAAGGTGAACAGGCAACCGCCCTGGGCGATATTGCGCACCGATTCGTCGACGAGCTGCACGGTCTGCGGTGTGCGTTTCAGATGGGTGGCCTGGGGCAGGATCGCGGTGATCTCGGCGTCGGTGAGCACCGCGCAGGCGTCGGGCCAATTCTCGACGGTGGCGGGCAGTGTCACGGGGATCGGTCGGCTGTCCGGAGCGGCCGCGCCGAATTCGATTCCGGGCGGACCGACCGGACCGCAGCCGGCCAGCACCGCCGCCGCTACCGCGATCGAGCCGAGCACGCGCAGATTCACCAGAAATCCCCCCGCTAACACCAAGTTTCGAACAGACGGTCGTTATTGTCGGCGGAACCGGACGCAGAAGCAACGCGCGTTCTGGTCGTTCTAACAGTTCACAACTATTCGTCGAACATATTGGGCAATCCCCGAGCGTAGCGATCGGCGTCGATCACCCGCAGCGGCTCGAGTTCCGGCGTGCGGCGCAGCCGGAAAGTGCGGCAGCGCTGGGCCGATGAGCCCGAGACGTCGAGCAGCGCGTTGACCGCGGCGCGCGCCGATTCGTTGGCGCCCTCCATGGTCGCCAGGTCGACATCGGTGCGCACGTAATCGCCTGCCAGGAACAGATTCTCGATCGATCCGTGCGGCTCCGGTCGTGCGTCCCAGGAGCCCGCGGTATTGATGAGCAACGGATCGGCATTCGCGTTCCGGCTGCCCTGCCAGGTGATCCCCGGATCGAGAAACCAGGAATGGACGTCGGCGGGGCGCAGCAGTTGTTCGCGGTCGTTGAGGTGCGCGGCGAGCTGGGCCCAGACCTCGCGGAAGATCTCCTCGTGTGTGCATTCCACGGCGGGCTTGCCGTAGAGCATGCCGGGGGTATTCCAGTCGGAGATGTCGACGGACAGACAGTCGGCCACCGATCCGTCGCCGAACGTATTCAGCTTGTGGGTCCACAACTGGTTCTGGCTGATCGAGGTGAGCGACCACGGTGAATCCACGAACGCGGTATGGCCGCGCGAAATATGCAGTGGGGAACGGAAATAGATCTGGATGCCGTTCATCCAGTCGACGAACAGGCGATCGGTCGCCGCCAGTTCCGGGGCCAGTTCGAGTACCCGCGGCGACCAGAGTTTGCGGGCCTGCTCGACCGGCAGCGCGGTGACGAAATAGTCGGCCTCGACGGTGCGGGCGCCGCCGGCGTCGGTGATCCGCGCGGCGCCGATGCGCTGGTCGCGCACGACGAGTTCCTCGACGCGCGCGCCGAGTTCGAACCGCACACCGAGTCCGCGCAGGTGCTGCACCCACGGGTCGATCCAGGCGATATTGGTGGCGTTGTTCAGCACCCGGTCCAGGCCGCCGTCGTTGCCGAGGCCGAGCGGATTGCCGAGGAACTGCTCGCCCATGCTGCCGATGGTGCGGGTGCTGGCCAGGTCCTCCTTGGCCGCGACCATGATGCTGGTGAGCGAGCGGGAGACGATCGCGCGGAACTCGTGCGAGCGCTCGTGCCCGTGCACGAAGTCCTGCCAGGAGGTGTGCTCCCACTGGCCGAAGCGGCGGGCGTCGCAGCTGCTGTTGAACACCAGCAGCCGATTGGCGAAGTACGCGACCTCGGCGGGCGGCATCTTCGTCATCGTCGCGATGGTGGCGGCCAGGGTTTCCCGGATCGCGTCCGGATGGGTGTTCGGGTTGGTGAAGCCGTCGGGCAGGGCGAGCAGGATGTCGTCGGTGTCGCGGCGGGAGAACCTGGCTTCCGGCACGGTGAGCAGGTTGCTCCACACGCCGTCGGCATTGCCGGCGACCGGGATCCGGCGCATGGTGTCGGGCAGGTTCTGATAGAAGCCGGGAAAGAAGCGGAAGCCGTGCTCACCGGGCAGATCGGGCCTGCCGTCGCGGCCGGTGCCCGGCACCGACACGCTGCGCGCCTTGCCGCCGAAGGCTCTGGCCTCGTAGACGGTGACCTCGAAACCGCGTTCGGCCAGCTCGTGCGCGGCCGTCAGCCCGGCGACGCCGCCGCCGAGGACCGCGACCCGGCGGCCGGGAGGCGCGCTCAGCGCAACACCCGGCGTGCCCGCCACGGCCCCTGCCGATACCACCCCCGCTGCGACTGTGCCGCGGAGAAATGTTCTCCGCGAGACGGGCCACCGTTGCGCCATATGCTGTTCAGCTGCCTTGCTCGAGTTATTGCCTGCGATTTGCTATCACTCTAGAGCGCGGCGAAGACCTGGCTGTTGCGACCTGCATGTCGTTCGCCCGAGCTCGAAACCGACCGGTCGCGCGGAAAACGCATCGCGCGATCGGTCACATGCTAGCCAGAGCCTGCGCGATTGTGCGCTGAATTGGACGTCAGACCTGAACCAGGCCGCGGCCGGGAACCGGATCCGCAATCCCGCGCACC
The DNA here is from genome assembly GCF_038752175.1 of Nocardia sp. No.11. NCBI lineage: Bacteria > Bacillati > Actinomycetota > Actinomycetes > Mycobacteriales > Nocardiaceae > Nocardia > Nocardia sp. No.11. Next base: position 32,068 of record NZ_JBCGFB010000023.1, read on the forward strand.
CGCCGGGTGGTCGTCGCGGCGAAGGCGCCCGCGATCACGATCGCCCCGCCGACGAGCGCGGTCACCGACGGCTGCTCGTCGAGCGCCACCCAGGCCGCGCCGATGCCGACGACCGGGACGAGCAGCGACAACGGCGCCACCGTGCCCGCCGGATAGCGGCTCATCAGATACGTCCACAGGCCCGATCCGCAGACTGTCGCGAGGATCGCGATATAGGCGAGCGCGGCCAGCGCGGGGAGCCCGGCGGTCGAGGAGACCGCGCCGCCGAGCGCGCGGAAACCGGTGTCAGGCCCCTCGACAGCCATCGACAGCGCCAGCAGCGGCAGCACCGGGATCACCGACATCCACAGCGTCAGATGCAGCGGATCGAATCCGGGGGAGTCGGCGCCGGCCTGGCGCGCGCCGATATTGCCGAACGCCCACCCCAGCCCGCCCGCCAGCGTCAGCAGCACCGGGAGCAACGTCGCGTGCGCCAGCCGATCGGCGCCGATGACGATCATGCCGAGTACCGCCACCGCCAGCCCCGCGACCTGCACCGGCCGCAGCCGCTCGCGCAGCAGCACCGCGCCCAGCACCACCGTGAACGGCGCGGAGGACTGCAGCACCAGCGAGGCGAGCCCGGTCGGCATGCCGATGCGCATCGCGGTGAACAGGAACGCGAACTGCAGGATGCCGAAGCCGGTGCCGTAGAGCAGCAGCCAGCGGACGCGCACGGCGGGGCGGGGAATGAAGACGAGCACGGGGATCGCGATGACGGCGAAACGCAGCGCGGCGAAGAAGAACGGCGGGAAATGATCGAGGCCGATTCGGATGGCCAGGAAGTTCAGGCCCCAGAGCACGACGACGGTCAGTCCGAGCAGGCGGTCGCGGGTGGTCACAGTGCTAATCGTGCGTTCGGCGAAGCATCAGCACAAACGAATAAAAGTGGATCAATAAAGTAGATTTACTTCATGTTTTCCATCGACCGACTGCGAATTCTGCGCGAGCTGGCCGATCGCGGGACGGTCGCCGCCGTCGCCGAAGCGCTGTCGATGACGCCCTCGGCGGTGTCACAGCAACTGAAGGTGCTCGCCAGGGAAGCGGGCGTCGCGCTGCTCGAGCCCGACGGGCGACGGGTGCGGCTCACCGACGCCGGCCAGGCACTGGTGCTGCGCGCCGACGATGTGCTCGCCGCGATGGAGCGCGCGACCGCCGAGATGGCGCACTACCGCGGCTCGCCGCGCGGGCAGGTCAGAGTGGCGTCGTTCCCCTCCGGCGCCGCGCTGCTGCTGCCGCCGGTGCTCACCGCGCTGTCCGACAGCGGCGTGCGGATCGTCGCCGGCGATGAGGACCTACCGCCGTCGGCAGCGCCCAAACTGCTGGCCGACTACGACATCGTGCTCACCCATCGCGACGAACGCGCGCCCTCGCCCGCCGGTCCACGGCTCTCGGCGCGGGTGCTGATGCGAGAGCCGATCGACGTCGTCGTCGCGGCGACGCACCCGCTGGCGGGCAGGCAGGCGGTCCGCCCCGAGGAACTGGCCGACGAGACGTGGGTGAGCGTGCGCGGCGGATTCCCCGTCGACGACGTGCTCGAGTCGATCGCCACCATCACCGGGGTGCGGCCGCGGATCGCGCAGCGGCTCAACGAGTTCCGGGTCATCGAGACGCTCGTGGCCTCGGGCTACGGCGTGGCGCTGATGCCCCGCTTCGCGGTCGCGCATCCCGGGCTGTCGGTACTGCGGCTGGCGGGGGTGCGCGCGGCCCGGGTGTACGAACTGCTCACCCGGCCACAGGCGCACCGACGGCCCGCCATCGCCGCGGTGCTCGACGCCTTCGAGGCCGCGGCCGGGCAGGTCAGCGCGAGCTGACCGACGCGCGCAGCCGATCGACCAGCGCGCGCAGGACGAAGAAGTTGGGGATATCGGCGATCGAGGTCGAGTTCAGCCCGAACCACGCGCCCTCGACGGCGATCTCGGCGTAGCCCGAGACCGTCCGCAGGCCCTGTACCTGGTGCCACGGCACGCTCTTGTTGCGCGCGCCGATCTCGTTCGCGGTCAGCCAGATGTCGCCGAAGCCGAGGCGGTGACCGGCCCGCACCGCCGCGAGCGCCCGCGGCAGCTGGGCCGCGGTGACGGCCTGCTGAATCCACCGGCCCCACTGCTCGGCCTGGATGAACGAGCTGTCGAGCACGAAAGGCTGACCGGCGAGATCGGTCAGCGTGTAGGTATGGACGGTGATGATCGGGCCACCGTCGGTGTGCTCGCCGACGATCTTCTGCCGCACCGTCGTCGAGTCGAACCGCGCGACGCTGGTGCGCCCGCCCACCACCGCGACCAAACCGTGGTCGTAGACGGCGAGCCGGTTGCCCACGGTCTCGCGTTCGTGCCACCACGCCTGCGCCGTGGCCAGCACGAACCCGAACCCCGTGCCGATCGCGGTCAGCCCGGTGATCCAGGCGATCCCGGCCTGATCGATGACGAAGGCCAGCGCGGTTGTCGCGAGCGCGACACCGGCCACGATCCCGAGGACACGAATCCGGCTCCACGCCACCACGGCCGGTGTGTAGGCCGCCCGGTGGTTACCGAGCCCCGCGCCCGCCGCCACGTCGGCGAGATGGCGCGCGGCATCGACCTCGGACATGTTCCCCCCACGACCTTCGGCTATCTCAGAATTGCCCCGGCTGGTACGGCTGACCCGGGTAGGGCTGACCCTGCGGCGGGTACTGCTGGCCCTGCTGCTGTCCGTGGTAGCCGAAATCGTCGGCGACCATGGCGGCCAGTTCGAGCAGCGCGCGCCTGGTCGGCTTGCTGACCAGCTCGAGGTCGATCTCGGCGCCCTCGGCCAGGTGATCGTCGAACGGGACGATCTGCACGGCGCGGGTGCGGTCGAGGAACAGTTTGCGCAGCTGGTCCAGGTCGACCGTCGACGCGCCACGACGCGAGGCGTTCACGACGACGACGGTGCGCTCGACGAGCTTGCTGTAGCCGTGGTGGTCGAGCCAGTCCAGCGTCGCCGACGCGCTGCGCGCACCGTCGATCGCGGGCGAGGTGACCAGCACCAGCGAGCTCGCCATGTCCAGCACGCCGGACATCGCCGAGTGCATCAGGCCGGTGCCGCAGTCGGTCAGGATGATGTTGTAGAACGACTGCAGGATGCCGATCGCCTTGCGGTAATCGGCCTCGCTGAAGGCTTCCGACACGGCCGGGTCCTGCTCGGAGGCAAGCACTTCCAGTCGGCTCGGGGCCTGCGAGGTGTGCGCGCGCACATCCGAGTAGCGGGTGATGTTCTGGTCCTCGAGCAGGTTGCGCACCGTCGAGCGGGTCTGCCGCGGCACCCGGTGGGCGAGGGTGCCCAGGTCGGGGTTGGCGTCGATCGCGATGACGCGGTCGCCGCGCTGCGAGGCGAAGGTGGAACCGAGACCGACCGTGGTGGTGGTCTTGCCGACGCCACCCTTGAGCGAGAGGATCGCGATCCGGTAGTCGCCGCGGACCGGCTGGTTGACCCGCTCGGCGAGATCGCGGTGGACGACGTCGGCCGCCGACTCACCCGGGTTGATCATGCCGCCGGAGGCCTTGTGCACGGCGCGCCGCCATCCGCTGCGCGGCGCCTTGCGGGCCCGCTTGAGCAGGTTCAGGTCGTTGACCGAATGGCCGGGCTGACCGGGGGCGGGCACGTGCTGCGGCTGGAACGGCTGATGCTGCGGCGCAGGCCCGCCCTGCCACTGCGGCTGACCGGGCGGCGGGCCGAGCGGACCCGGCTGCCCCGGCTGACCGGGCGGCATGCCGCCCTGCATCGGCGGCTGGTACATCGGCGGCGGCGGAGGCGCCCAGCTGTAGATGGGCTCGGACTGGGGTCCCTGGGGCTGCTGCTCGGGCCCGGGGAACTGCGGCTGCTCGGGCGCGCCCGGGTACGGGCCGGGAGCGCCGGGATACGGCTGCTCACCGGTCGCCTGCGGACCGGGGTACGGCTGTTCGGCGCCGGGGGCGGGCTGACCGGGCCACGGCTGCTCGGAGCCCGGGCCGGGCTGACCCGGCCACGGCTGCTGCTCGGGGCCGTGCGCCACCGGATGCGCGCCACCGCTCTGGTACGAATCGGGCGCTCCCGGATACTGACTCGGCGCGAAGGGGCCTGGCACGAATCCACCCGGCTGGAACACCGTCTGCTCGGCGAGTCCGGCCTGCGGCTCGGCCACGGCCGCCTCGGCGGGCTGCGGCTCGGCGGGCTCGTCTGCCTGCTCGCCCGCGGCGCCTGTCGGCTCGAGGTCGTCGTCGGTGGCCGTCTGCACTCCGGCGGATCCGGACGCAGCGTCGGCCGTTTCAGCCGACGGACTCTGCAGCCAGGGCGGAGACGTCGGATTATGGTCGTTGTTGGTCACAGTTCCCCCACTTTGCCCGATGAACGAGCAGGAAGCTCGGCGCTGAATGTGCACCAAAACGCTAGCACGGTGCTAATTTCCGCGCGCCGGGGGCGGCAGGCTCCGGAGCGGCTGTGAGCGGGCATGCGCGCAGCTCAACCGGTAGATCCGTACCGAAGCCGACCGGTCGGGCCCGAGTTGTCCACAGCCCTTTCGGCAGTGTGCACAACCGGCGAAGGCCGGGTCCGCGTGCTGCGGGCCCGGCCTTCGTGTCGGCGAACTAGCGTGCGGCGGCCCGGTTGACCGCCGAGACGACGGCCCGCAGCGACGCGGTGGTGATGGAGGTGGCGATGCCGACGCCCCACACGACCTTGTCGCCGATCGCGACCTCGACGTAGGCGGCGGCCTGCGCGTCGTCACCGGCGGACATGGCGTGCTCGCTGTAGTCGAGCACCCGCACGTCGAAGCCGACGGTGGCGATCGCGTCGACGAACGCGGCCAGCGGGCCGTTGCCGGACCCGGTGATCTCCTGCTCGACGCCGTCGACCTTCACCGTGGCGACGATGGTGTCGACACCGCCGTCGGTCTCCGACGCGGTCACCTTCTGGCGCATCCGCTCCAGCGGCAGGATCGGGTTCAGGTACTCGGTGGCGAAGACGTCCCACATCTCCTTGGGCGTCACCTCGCCGCCCTCACCGTCGGTGATCGCCTGGATCGCCTGCGAGAACTCGATCTGCAGCCGGCGCGGCAGCACCAGACCGTGGTCGGTCTTCATGATGTAGGCGACGCCGCCCTTGCCGGACTGCGAGTTCACCCGGATGACGGCCTCGTAGGTGCGGCCGACGTCCTTCGGGTCGATCGGCAGGTACGGGACCTCCCAGGTGATGTCGGCGACGTCGGCGTTCTGCGCGTCGGCGGCCGCCTTCATCGCGTCCAGGCCCTTGTTGATGGCGTCCTGGTGGCTGCCCGAGAACGCGGTGTAGACCAGGTCGCCGCCGTAGGGGTGACGTTCGGCCACGGCCAGCTGGTTGCAGTACTCCACCGTCCGACGGACCTCGTCGATGTCGGAGAAGTTGATCTGCGGGTCGATGCCGCGGGAGAACATGTTCATGCCCAGGGTGACCAGGCAGACGTTGCCGGTGCGCTCGCCGTTGCCGAACAGGCAGCCCTCGATGCGGTCGGCGCCGGCCTGGTAGCCCAGCTCGGCGGCCGCGACGGCGGTGCCACGGTCGTTGTGGGGGTGCAGCGACAGCACGATCGAGTCGCGGCGGGCCAGGTTGCGGTGCATCCACTCGATCGAGTCGGCGTACACGTTCGGCGTGGCCATCTCGACGGTCGCGGGCAGGTTGATGATCAGCGGCTTCTGCGGGGTCGGCGCGATGATCTCGGAGACCGCGTCGCAGACCTCACGGGCGTAGTCCAGCTCGGTGCCGGTGTAGGACTCTGGGCTGTACTCGTAGCGCCAGGCGGTGTCCGGGTACTTCTTCTCGATCTCCAGGCACAGCGCGGCGGCGTCGGTGGCGATCTTCTTCACCGCGTCCCGCTCGGCGCGGAAGACGACGCGACGCTGCAGGATGGAGGTGGAGTTGTAGAAGTGCACGATCACGTTCGGGGCGCCGTTGCAGGCCTCGAAGGTGCGCTCGATCAGCTCGGCGCGGCACTGGGTCAGGACCTGGATGGTGACGTCGTCGGGGATCGCGCCGTCCTCGATGATCTCGCGGACGAAGTCGAAGTCGGTCTGGCTGGCGGCCGGGAACCCGACCTCGATCTCCTTGTAGCCCATCCGGACGAGCAGGTCGAACATGCGGCGCTTGCGGGCCGGGCTCATCGGGTCGATGAGGGCCTGGTTGCCGTCGCGCAGGTCGACGGCACACCACGCGGGCGCGCGATCGATGATCTTGTCGGGCCAGGTGCGGTCGGGCACCGAGATGGGCTCGACCTCTTCGGCGAAGGGCCGGTACCGGAACGACGGCATCGACGAGTTCTTCTGGTGGTTCCAGGCGGGCTGGTCGGCCGGTGCGGGTTTGCCGGGGGCCGTGATGGTGCGCGAAGCGGATACGAATGCGTCAGCCGAGGACATGCAAGTTTCTCCGTGGGTGAGGTGGATTCCCTGGTGGGAGCGGGTCGACCGGCGCGTTGGAACCCCGCGACGGGAGCCGGTCCGTATCAGAACCCGTCGCGGCGGCCGAGAAGAAGTGCCCGCTGCATGATCCTTCGAGGATACCGCGTGCCCTACCCCGCTGGTAAGCGGCCTGGGGAAACCGGCCGGTAGTAAGCGAGCGGTACGGTTTTCAGCGAATCGCACGCTTGTACGGACCATCGCGTCCGACGAGACGTCACAAAGGAACTCGAATGACTTGGTTACAGCAAGTGGCCATTCTCGCGGCGGGCATCGCCGCGGGTGGCATCAATACGATCGTCGGCTCCGGCACCCTGATCACCTTCCCCACGCTGCTTGCCTTCGGTTTGCCGCCGGTGACGGCGAACGTGTCCAACACGATCGGTCTGGTCCCCGGCTCGGTCAGCGGGGTGATCGGCTACCGCCGCGAACTGGAAGGGCAGCGATCGCGACTGCTGCAGCTGGGCACCGCCTCGCTGCTCGGTGGCATCACCGGCGCGATCCTGCTGCTCGTCATGCCCGCGGAGGCCTTCAAGGCGATCGTGCCGGTGCTGATCATCGCCGCGCTGATCCTGGTGGTCGTGCAGCCCCGGCTGGCGGCCTGGGTGAAGCGGCGCAGGGCCGACGGTGACGCGGCCACTCCCGAGCACGGCGGCCCGATCCTGCTGGTCGCGGTGTTCGGCACCGGCATCTACGGCGGCTACTTCGGCGCCGCCCAGGGCGTGCTGCTGCTCGGCCTGCTCGGGGTCTTCGTGCACGAGGACATCCAGCGGCTCAACGCGGTGAAGAACGTGCTGGCGCTGATCGTGAACGCGGTGTCGGCGGCGATCTTCATCGCCATCGCCGAGGTGAACTGGCAGGCCGTCGCGCTGATCGCGGTCGGCTCGATCATCGGTGGCCAGCTCGGCGCGAAGGTGGGTCGCAGGCTGCCGCCGAACGTCTTGCGCGCGGTGATCGTCGTCGTCGGCACGATCGCGGTGATCCGGCTGCTGACGGCGGGCTGAGTCCGGGCCGCTGCCTGCGGCCCGCCCACCGGTTGTGACTACCACCAAAGGCCCCTCGGTCGAACACCATTGGTGTTTCACACGGGGTATCCTGCGCTCGGCCATGCGTGATGAGGGAGGTGGCCTGGTGCACAGACGTGCCTTCTTCAAGGCGGCGGGACTGGCGACGATCGCCGGTGCCGTGGGGACGACGCTGACGACCACGGCCGCCTCGGCCGATCCGCGCGAGGCGATGTTCCGGACCTGGGTACCGGAGATCTTCGAACCCCTCCCCGACGCACCGGCGCACACCGAGGCCATCGTCATCGGTTCCGGCTTCGGCGCCGCCGTCACCGCCCTGCGGCTGGCTGAGGCCGGGATCGCCAACACCGTGCTCGAGCGCGGTTCGCGCTGGCCCAACGACCCGTGGCGGGAGATCTTCACCGGCGACGACCTGCCCGACGGCCGCGGCTTCTGGCACCGCACCAGCTTCACCGGCGTCACCAAGGTGCCGATGAGCTTCGGCGCGTTCGGCGGCGTCCTCGATGTCACCGAGTACCCGGGCATCGACGTGTGGCGCGCCGCCGCGGTCGGCGGCGGTTCGGTCATCTTCACCGGCGCGATGGTGGCGCCCGAGCGCAAGCTGTTCGACCACGTCTTCGGTGGCGTCGTCGATTACGGCGAGCTCGAGCGCGTCTACTACCCGCGCGTGCGCGAGATGTTGCGCCTGGATCCGATGCCCGCCGACATCTACCACTCCACGCCGTTCGCGCACTCGCGCGCCTGGGACGACCAGGTCCGCGCCGCGGGCTACCAGCCGGTGGCCAACGATTCGATCTTCACCTGGGACGTGCTGCGCAGCGAGCTGGCGGGCACCTCCCGCGCCTCGGCCACCGCTGCCCGCTCCAACCTGGGCAATTCCAACGGCGCCAAGTTCGATCTGAACCAGAACTACCTGCGCTACGCCAGGGAGACCGGCAAGTCGCAGGTGTACCCGGGCCACCGCGTCGACGCCATCGCCCAGGAGGCGAGCGGCAAGTTCGTGGTCACGGTGACGAAACTGGCCCCGACCGGTCAGAACCTCGGCACCCGCACGCTGACCTGCGACAAGCTGTTCCTCGGCGCGGGTTCGATCGGTACCTCCGAGCTGCTGGTGCGCGCCCAGGCCACCGGCGCGCTGCCCAACCTCAACGAGCACATCGGCGACGGCTGGGGCACCAACGGTGACGTGGTGCTGGCGCGCGGCGCTAGCGCGGTGGCGGGTCAGGGCCAGGGCGTGCCCAGCGCGAGCCGCGTCTTCGACGAGTCGCGCGTCCCGCTGACTCTGGAGAACTGGTACATCCCGGGCATTCCGTTCGAGACCGGCGCGCTGGCCTCGCTCGGCATGGTCCTCGACCCGACCAGGGCCCGTTTCGGCTATCACGCCGGCGGCGGTGTCGGGTTGAGCTGGTCGGCGGCCGCGCAGGACGCCGTCGTCGACGCGGCGCGCGCGGTCGATCACCGGATCGCCGAACGCGCGGGCGCGGTCGCCGAGTACGGCGCGCTCGGCTACGACGCGAACGCCCAGTTCACCGCGCATCCGCTGGGCGGCGCGGTGCTCGGCAAGGCGACCGACGCCTACGGCCGTGTGCACGGGCACCCCGGCCTCTACGTGATGGACGGCGCGGCGATCCCCGGCAGCACCGCGACGGTCAACCCTTCGCTCACGATCACCGCGCTGGCCGAACGCAATATCGCGGCCGTCATCGGCGCCGGTCGCTGACACTCGCGCGGACCGTCGCGCGCAATGTGACCGATCCGCGTCGACCGGCCGTTACGCTCGGCAAGGACGATGGCGTTCGAAGGGAGTACCGAGGTGGCCTCACCGGGCATCGAGCGGGTCGAGGCGTTGCCGGACGTACGCTCGAAGACGCCATCGCTACGGACCGACCTGTTCATGCTGGTCCTGGCGATCATCTCGGTCGCGCTGGTCGTCTGGATCACCTTCTTTCCCGTCTCCGGGACGACCTATCACGCGATCGTGGTCGCCGACTGGACGATCTGCGGCATCTTCCTGATCGAGTTCCTCTGGCGCTGGCGCCGGGCGGGCTGGCCGTGGAGCTTCCCGTTCATCTACTGGTACGAAGTGCTCGGCATGATCCCGGTGACCAGCCCGATCTTCCGCGGGTTCCGGCTGCTGCGGATCGTGGTGATCCTGATCCGGCTCGGCCGGGTCGCCGACCGCGCGCTGGGGGAGCGGGTCACCGCGACGATCGTGAACCGTTTCGTCGGCACCATCGTCGACGTGATCAAGCGCCCGATGACGATCGCGATCCTCGACGAGGTCTCCAAGGTCCTGCGGGCGGGCCACTACACCAAGAACATCGCCGCGGCGCTCGAGGAGAACCACGCCGAGGTCGACCAGATGATCGTCGACCTGATCAAGAACGACCCGACGACCAGCAAACTGCGCTACGTCCCGTTCCACGACGACATCATCCGGCTCGTCGCCGACACCGTGTACCGGATGCTGCGCCAGCTGCTCGACGACCCGCGCACCGACGAACTCGTCGCCGACATGCTGCGGGAGAACCTCGATCAGATCAACGACGCGGTGCGCGCCGGGGTCAGAGTGCCGCCGTCGCACCGGGGGGCGACGCCCGCCGAGCACGGCGTGCGCCACCACCTCGGTCGGATCAAGCGTGCCTGATCTGGTCGCGCGGGGTCGCGTAGCGAATGGTCTCGAAGATCACCAGTAGGGCCAGCAGCGCGCACAGCAGGCTCAGCGCGGCGAGCGCGGGCAGGTGCGTCGCCACTGGGATCACCGCGACCAGCAGGACCGCGGTGATCACCCGGGCGATCGAGATCTCCTTGGTCGCATAGTATTTCGCCGCGACGACGCCGAGCAGGAACAGCGCGGGCCCGATGAAGAGCGCGGCCAGCGGAATGCCGTGCAGCGCGTCGGTGAGCTTGTGATGCGAGGCGTCGCCGACGTAGTACAGCACCTTCTTCAATCCCAGCGAGAGCGCGATGACGCCGGCGATGATCGGGAAGTGCCCGTAGGTGTAGCTGCGCTGCGCGATCTTGATCTGGTGCGCGCCGCGGGAATGGGCGAAGGCGTGCTCGATCGAGATCGCCGCGACGTCGAAGTACAGCCACCACAGCAGGCCCGACACCGCGAGCCCCAGCATCGAGCCCAGCGCGATCGGCCAGGAGATCGGCAGGCCGGCCACCCCGATGCCGATCGAGACGATGGACTCGCCGAGGGCGATGATGACGATCAGCCCGTAGCGCTCGGCGAAATGCGAGGCCGAGTTGATCCGCCAGTCGGTGCCCGCGAACCAGGTCCAGACCATGTCGCCGATGATCGCGGCCAGCCACAGCACGATCTGGGTGAGGCCGTCGGTCATCGCGGCGATGACGAGCAACGCGGTGCCGAGGGTGATCGAGCCCAGCGCCCAGCGCAACACCTGGCCACGCAGCTGGGAGTCCTCGGCGCTGATCACCCAGAAGATCGAGACGTGCACCAGCCGCACCACCAGGTAGGCGATGGCGAAGACGAGCGGACCGAACCAGCCGCCGCTCAGGTCCTCGAACGCCTCGGGAATGGTCAGCGCCGCGATGAACGCGCCGCCCATCGCGACGAACATCGCCACCCGGGCGATGCCCTCGTCGGCCCTGACCACATTGCCCAGCCACGAGTAGGCGATCCACAGCCACCACATCAGCGCCAGCACCAGGGCCGCGCGGACCACGTTGGGGCCGGTCGGGTTGTCGGCGGCCAGCGCGGTCACCATAGTGAAGGCGAAGACGATCACGAGGTCGAAGAACAGTTCGAGCTGGGTCACCGAGGCGCCTTCGGCCACCTGCTGGAACCGAACCCGTCGAGTACCGATCATGCGCTCATCGTCGCACCCGGCGTGCTCGCCCGCGCGGAACGGACGCGGCTTTCGCCGTCGGCGCAACCGCTAGCCGACGCCGTAGCGGTGGACCTCGGGATACCGTTCGGCGAAGTCGATGAAGTTCGCGACGATCTCATCGCTCATCTTGCGCAGGGTGCGCTTGAACAGGATGCCGGGGATGGGCAGCGGCAGCTGGATCTCGACGTGATAGTCGATCTCGGTGCCCTCGGGGCCCTCGACCAGGTCGAACGAGCCGCTGCCCTTGGAGCCGCGGCTGCTGTCGACGACCTCCCAGGACACCCGGTTGTGTTCCCAGAAGAATTCGAGGACCTGCGCGTCGGAGTTGCCCAGGAAGGTCGCGGTGACGAAGACCCGGCGCGGCCTGCCGTCGGCGTCGCGGGGGCCGACGCGGACGTCGCTGTAGTTGGTCGACCACTCGGCTAGGAGATCGACGGCGAGCAACGCATCCATGATCTGGTCGACGGGAGCATCCACGGTGAATCGGATGTCGATCTTCGAGCGCATCTTGCCTGTCCTCCGAAACCCCCGCTGTCTTCGCGCCCGATTGTGCACACGTGTACCAGTGATCGTCAACACGTCTATGGTCTGGACAAATGACCGGGTCAGGGGCGTATCGCCCGCTCGACGGCGGTTTCGATCAGCTCCATGCTCTGTTGCTCGGTGAAGATACCGGGCAGGGTGAGGTGCTCGACGATGAGCCAATTCAGGGCCAGATACAGCAGGAGTACCGACGCCTCGTCGCCCGGCTGGCCCGACGCCAGGTGGTTGCGGACGTTGAAATCCAGGTCGGCCCTGACCCGCTCGGTGAGTACCTCGCGCAACTCCGGACGCCGGGTCGCCTCGAGCCGCAGTTCGAGCAGCGCGAGGTAGGCGGTGCGGTGCGATTCGAGCCGGCCGACGACCTCCTTCATCAGCGCGGTGATGTTCTCGACCGTCTTCGGTCCCTCGCTCACCAGCGCCATCGTCTCCTCGCTCGGCTGGACCACCTCGTAGAAGCGGGTGCCTGCCTGGGTGAGCAGCTCGTCGCGGCTGGTGAAGTAGTTCGACGCGGTGCCGACGGGCACCCCGGCCTGCTTGTCCACCGCGCGGAAGGTGAGGCCGCGCGCGCCTTCGGCCGCCAGCACCTCGATCGCCGCGTCGAGCAGCGCCTGCCGTCGTTCGGGATTAGTTCGCACTTGACACCACTCCGTCTGTAGTACTACGTTCAAACCACTTCAATCAGAGTACAACAACTTAGGCGGTACCCATGCGAAAGCTTGTCTACTACATCGGTGTCTCGCTCGACGGCTACATCGCGGGTCCCGGCGGCGAGGTCGACTTCTATCCGACGCCGCAGAACTACATGGAATGGATGACGGCCGAGTTCCCCGATTCGATCCCGACCCATCTCCGGCCGCACATCGGCATGGACCCCGAGCTGCCGGCCAAGAACTGGGACACGGTGCTGATGGGTCGCGGCACCTACATCCTCCCGGGCGAGCACGTCGAGAGCCCGTTCTCGCACCTGAAGCAGTACGTCGTCTCGTCCTCGCTCGCGCAGGCCGATCACCCCGGCGTCGAGATCGTCTCCGGCGACCCCGCGGAGCTGGTTCGCGAACTCAAGCGGCAGGAAGGCGGCGACATCTGGCTGTGTGGCGGCGGGAACCTGGCCGGTCAGCTGATCGACGAGGTCGACGAGATGGTCATCAAGAGCTACCCCGTCATCGCGGGCGACGGCGTACAAGCGTTCACCGGCGTCTTCAAGCCGACATCTTTCACTCCGGTGCGGCGCAAGGAATTCGACAACGGCACGCAGGTCACCTGGTTCGTCCGGGCCTGATTTCGACGGTTATCCACAGGTGACGAGCCTGTGTCGTTTTCCACAGGCTGGGGAGGTAGCGGCAAAACCGGTGGACCAGGGCCGGTACTCTTGGTCGCTGATACCAAGCCTGATTGTCGATCGTGAAGGACCTAGCCGTGGCTCTCGTTGTTCAGAAGTACGGAGGATCCTCGGTGGCTACCGCCGAGCGGATCCGGCGCGTCGCTGAACGGATCGTGGAGACCAAGAAGCAGGGCCACGACGTCGTCGTGGTCTGCTCGGCCATGGGTGACACGACCGACGAGCTGCTCGATCTCGCGGAGCAGGTGGCCCCGGCGCCGCCTGCTCGCGAGATGGACATGCTGCTCACCTCCGGCGAGCGCATCTCGAACGCGCTGGTGGCCATGGCGATTCATTCGCTCGGCGCCGAAGCGCGCTCGTTCACCGGTTCGCAAGCCGGCGTGATCACCACCGGCGCGCACGGCAACGCCAAGATCATCGACGTCACCCCCGGCCGCCTCCAGGAGGCGCTGGCCGAGGGGCAGATCGTGCTGGTCGCCGGCTTCCAGGGCGTCAGCCAGGACAGCAAGGACGTCACCACGCTGGGCCGCGGTGGTTCCGACACCACCGCCGTCGCGCTGGCCGCGGCGCTGAAAGCCGATGTCTGCGAGATCTACACCGACGTGGACGGCATCTTCAGCGCCGACCCGCGCATCGTCGGCGACGCGCAGAAGCTCGACAAGATCTCCTACGAGGAGATGCTCGAGATGGCGGCCTGCGGCTCGAAGGTGCTCATGCTGCGCTGCGTGGAGTACGCGCGCCGCTACAACGTTCCCGTTCATGTCCGGTCGTCCTACACCGACAAGATCGGCACCACTGTTTTCGGATCGATGGAGGACATTCCCGTGGAGCAGGCAATCCTGACCGGCGTCGCGCACGACCGCAGCGAAGCCAAGGTGACCGTCGTCGCCCTGCCGGACGAGCCGGGCTACGCGGCCAAGGTGTTCCGCGCGGTCGCCGACGCCGAGATCAACATCGACATGGTGCTGCAGAACATCTCCAAGGTCGACACGGGCAAGACCGACATCACCTTCACCCTGCCCAAGACCGACGGCGCTCGCGCGGTCGAGATGCTGACCAAGCGGCAGGACGAGATCGGCTTCGCGCAGGTCCTCTACGACGACCACATCGGCAAGGTGTCGCTGGTCGGCGCCGGGATGAAGTCGCACCCGGGCGTCACCGCCACCTTCTGTGAGGCGCTGGCCAACGCCGGCGTGAACATCGACCTGATCTCCACCTCGGAGATCCGGATCTCGGTGCTCGTGCGCGACACCGAACTCGACGAGGCCGTGCAGGTCCTGCACAAGGCCTTCGATCTCGGCGGCGAAGAGGCCGCCGTCGTCCACGGCGGAACGGGGCGTTAACCATGGGTGTACGGGTAGGCGTCGTCGGCGCGACCGGTCAGGTCGGCGCCGTCATGCGCAAGCTGCTGGAAGAGCGCAACTTCCCGGTCGACGAGGTGCGCTTCTTCGCCTCCTCGCGCTCGGCGGGTAAGACGCTGCCGTGGCGCGGCGGCGAGATCGTCGTCGAGGACACCGAGACCGCCGATCCGTCGGGTCTGGACATCGCGCTGTTCTCGGCAGGCGCCACCATGTCGCGCGTGCAGGCCCCGCGCTTCGCCGCGGCGGGCGTCACCGTGATCGACAATTCCTCGGCCTGGCGCAAGGATCCCGATGTGCCGCTGGTGGTCTCGGAGGTCAACCCCGAGGCCACGCGCAACCTGCCCAAGGGCATCATCGCGAACCCGAACTGCACCACCATGGCCGCGATGCCGGTGCTCAAGCCGCTGCACGACGTGGCGGGCCTGCAGCGTCTGATCGTGTCGAGCTACCAGGCCGTGTCCGGTAGCGGCCTGGCCGGTGTGGAGGAGCTCGCCACGCAGATCCGCGCGGTGGCCGCCGACGCCGAGAAGCTGGTGCACGACGGCAGCGCCGTCGAGTTCCCCGCGCCGAACAAGTACGTCGCCCCGATCGCGTTCGACGTCATTCCGCTGGCCGGCGCGCTGGTCGACGACGGCTCCGGCGAGACCGACGAGGACCAGAAGCTGCGCAACGAGAGCCGCAAGATTCTCGGCCTGCCCGACCTGCTGGTCAGCGGCACCTGCGTGCGCGTGCCGGTCTTCACCGGTCACTCGCTGTCGATCAATGCCGAGTTCGCCGAACCGATCTCGGTGCAGCAGGCCCAGGAACTGCTGGCCAAGGCGCCGGGCGTGCGCCTGGTCGGCGTGCCGACCCCGCTGGCCGCCGCGGGCCAGGACGACTCGCTGGTCGGCCGCATCCGCCAGGATCCGGGCGTCCCGAGCGGCCGCGGTCTCGCGCTGTTCATCTCCGGCGACAACCTGCGTAAGGGTGCCGCGCTCAATACCATTCAGATCGCGGAAGTCCTGCTGAACAACCGCTGAGCAGTTCGCTGGAACGGGCTGGTCCACCACATCCGGTGGGCCGGCCCGTTTCTCGTCTCACGACTCGACCTGGAGCAGCCCGTCCAGGATGACCGCAGGTGCGGTGGCGTCGGTGTTCGCCGGCCTCGGACCGCGTCGGCGAGATCGCGTTCGACGCCGTTCTCCCGGCCGAGGCGGTGCTGTACCGGACTACCTGGACCCGACCCGCTTCCGGCCACCCCGACCCCAGCGGTGCCGACGACGTGTCCGTCTGAACGGCTAGCGCCGGATGCCCGGGGTCCGTGGGTCGTCACCGAGGCAGACCAATACCGCGCACCCCGGGGGAATGCTCGCGAACGGCGCGGCCAGCGGCTGGTTCAGGCAGTCGAAGACGGTGCAGCCCGGATAGGCGCCGGGGCCGATGCCGAACACGGCGAGCAGGATGTTGGCGTCGATCAGCCGGGCCGGATCGAACTCGAGCGGCGGTTCGACGTACGGCTCGGCGACCGGGGTCGGGGCATCGGTGAAGGCCGCGAACAGCCTGCGGAAGAACTCGTGCGGCAGTTCCTCGGGATGCGCGATCACCCCGCTCGCTCCGTACGCTGTCTCGTTGCCGAACGCGCCGGTCCACATGACCATCAGGTCCAGGCCGGGCAGGAAGAAGACGTTCTGCAGTGCGAGCCCCGACATGAAGAAGCTGTCGGCGGGCAGGAAGTCGGGCGACTCGGCGCAGTCGGCGCCGACCCAGAAAAGGTAGCCGTAGCAGCTGTTCTGCGGTGATGGAGTGCGGGCCTTGCGCAGGTAGTCGGCCGAGATCACCCGGTCGGCGCCCCACCGGCCGTCGTTGGCGACGAGCAATCCGATCTTGGCCAGATCGTTGGGCGGCAGCAGCAGGTGGGCGTAGCCATAGGTGTGCCCGGACCGATCTCGCGCCCAGTAGTAGTCGGAGCGGGCGATGCCCAGCGGGTCGAACAGCTCGCGTTGCGCGAACTGCTGCAGCGGCTCGCCGACGGCCAGTTCGATCACCCACGACAGCAGGTCGACATTGCGCTGGCTGTAGCTGAACGTGGTGCCCGGCGGGTTGGTCAGCTCCACTGCCAGCGCCTGGACCGCGCTGTTCGGGTCGACCGGGATCACCGCGGTGACGCCCTCGGTGAGCACGCCGACCTTCATGCCCGAGGTCTCGGTGAGCAGGTTCTCCACCGTGATCGACCGGTGCAGCGCGTCGCCGAGGCCGGCGGGCAGGTACCGGTCGATCGGGGCGTCGATCGCGAGTTTGCCCTGATCGGAGGCGATTCCGGCGATCAGCGACACCACCGACTTGGTGACACTCCAGATGTTCCACGCGACATCGCCGGTCTCGTCGTTGCGCGGGCCCTCCCCGACCAGGCAATTGTGCCGGAACACTTGGACATTGAACCGATTGCGGGTCGCGGCGAACTGCAGTGCCTCGTCGAGCTTGGCCGGGTCGAGCCCGACCTGCTCGGGTCGGGCACGTTCGAGGTCGCGCTCGGAGGTCACCGCGCACCTCGTCGCTGTTTCCGGGGCGGCGACAGCGGGCGCGGCGACCAACGCCCCCGAAGTCAGTGCAACCACGACCGTTCCCGCGAAAAATCCCCTGATCAGCCCCATGCGGCCGAGACTAGCCCGCATCGCCGTCCGTAACCCGTATAGCGGGGCCGCTCGATCCCCTAATCACCGGCATGTTCACCTCCCCGTAAAAACCCCGACTCGGAGAGCCGGCCACGCCGGAGACGACAAACGCCGCCAGGTCGATGAGGGAGACCTGGCGGCGTTCGAGTCGAAGGGCCGCCGCGGGGGCGGCCGTTCAGGGTGTCGACGCCCCACAAGCGCCTCTCGGCGAGTGGTCGCTCGTAGCGACAAAGGGGTGAGGCCCGGGGCTGTTCGGACGCCGACAGTGGTGTTCAACCAACGCCCCGGTGCGGCTATTCCAGGCCCTGGATGTGATCCGCGCAACCCTGCTTGATCTCGTCGTTTTCTTGACTTATTCCAGAAAACGGGGAGAGTGGATGGTGTGCACACCGAGGAGATGGACGCTCGCCGACTGTTGCGCGATGCGGGGCTGCGGGTGACCGCACCACGGATCGCGGTGCTGGATACTGTTGCGGCGCTACCGCATTCGGATGCGGAGACGATCGCGACGGCCGCCAGGGCGCGGCTCGGCGCGGTGTCGACGCAGGCGGTGTACGACGTGCTCAGCGCCTGCGTGCGAGCGGGGATCCTGCGGCGGATCGAGCCCGCGGGCTCGCCTGCCCGGTTCGAGACCCGGACCGGGGATAATCACCATCACCTGGTGTGCCGAAGTTGTGGGCTGGTCGTCGACACCGATTGTGTGTCCGGCGCCCCGCCCTGTCTGCAGCCCGCGGACGATCACGGTTTCGCGATCGATGAGGCCGAGGTCGTCTTCTGGGGGTTGTGCCCCGACTGTCGAAATCAGGAGGCCGCGAAATGACCAAGCCGACCACGACCAACACCGGCAATGCCGTCGAGAGCGACGACGAATCGCTGTCGGCCGGAACCCAGGGACCGGTACTGCTCCACGACCACTACCTGATCGAGAAGCTGGCCCAGTTCAACCGCGAGCGGGTGCCGGAGCGCATCGTGCACGCCAAGGGCTCCGGCGCGTACGGCGAGCTGGTGGTGACCGGCGATGTCAGCCGCTACACCAAGGCCAAGCTGTTCCAGCCGGGTGCGCGCACCGAGTCGCTGGCGCGGTTCTCGACCGTGGCCGGCGAGCAGGGCAGCCCGGACACCTGGCGCGATCCGCGCGGTTTCGCGGTGAAGTTCTACACCGAGGACGGCAACTACGACCTCGTCGGCAACAACACCCCGGTCTTCTTCATCAAGGACGCGATGAAGTTCCCCGACTTCATCCGCTCCCAGAAGCGCCTGCCCGGCAGCGGCCTGCGCGACCACAACATGCAGTGGGACTTCTGGACGTTGCGCCCGGAGTCGGCGCACCAGGTGACCTGGCTGATGGGCGACCGCGGCCTGCCCAAGTCCTACCGCCACATGGACGGCTTCGGCTCGCACACCTACCAGTGGATCAACGCCGAGGGCGAGCGCTTCTGGGTGAAGTACCACTTCAAGACCGATCAGGGCATCGAGTTCCTGACCCAGGCCGAGGCCGACACTCTCGCCGGGTCCGACCCCGACTACCACCGCC
Source organism: Nocardia sp. No.11 (assembly GCF_038752175.1). NCBI lineage: Bacteria > Bacillati > Actinomycetota > Actinomycetes > Mycobacteriales > Nocardiaceae > Nocardia > Nocardia sp. No.11. The sequence continues at coordinate 50,833 of NZ_JBCGFB010000023.1, forward strand.
AGGATCTCTGGGAGGCGATCGAGCGCGGCGAGTTCCCGAGCTGGACGCTGAAGGTCCAGATCATGCCGGTCGCCGAGGCCGAGGGCTACCGGTTCAATCCGTTCGATCTGACCAAGGTGTGGTCGCAGCAGGACTACCCGCTGATCGAGGTCGGCAAGTGGACGCTGAACCGCAATCCGGGCAACTTCTTCGTCGACATCGAGCAGGCCGCGTTCGAGCCCTCCAACATCGTCCCCGGCATCGGCTTCTCGCCGGACAAGATGCTGCTCGGCCGCGTCTTCGCCTACGCCGACGCGCACCGCTACCGGATCGGCACCAACTACGCGCAGCTGCCGCCGAACCGGGCCAAGGCCGCCGAGGTGAACTCCTATTCGAAGGAGGGCGCGATGCGGTACGAGTACAACCCCGCCGACGTGCCGGTCTACGCGCCGAACTCCTACGGCGGTCCGCACGCCGATCCGGCGCGGGCCGGTGACGGCGGGCTCTGGGAGTTCGACCCGTCGATGGTGCGGGCCGGCTATATCCAGCACGCCGAGGACGGCGACTTCACCCAGGCGGGCACGCTGGTGCGGGAGGTCCTCGACGACGCCGCCCGCGAGCGGCTGGCCGACAATATCGTCGGGCACGTGCTCGCCGGGGTCACCGAGCCGGTCCTGAGCCGGGTATTCGAGTACTGGCGCAATGTCGACGCCGATCTGGGTAAGCGCGTCGAGGAGGGGGTGCGGGCCGGCCGGGAGGGCTGATCCGCCGATCGAAGCGACAGCGAGGCAGGTACGCCGAGAGGCCTACCTGCCTCGCGTCGTGTCCGCAGGAAATAGGTTGGCGCGGAGCGGAATTCGGTCCGCGCCATCGATGTCGTTTCGGTCAGAAGTTGCTGAACCAGTACAGCAGGCTCGCCAGCAACCAGACGATCAAGGTCTCCATCGTCGCTCTCCATCTTGTCGGTACTTCCATCATCGCCGATGAACCGGCCTGTGCTGACAAGTTGTTCTTAAGAACCTCTCGAGACGGGCATCGCATCCTTTCTCCAGACACCGGAACAACCGGGTCCGACCGGTCTCGAGGGGTGATCAGTCGGACCCGGCGGTGCAGACCAGAAGGTGGCTCTTCCAGACGCTGAAGACGCACTGCCGACGGTAACCACACCGAAGGACTGGGCCGGAGCTGTTCCGAAGGTGTCGCGGGGTACGCCGACCGGGCCGGTCTGATCGAGGGGTGACCGGCCCGGTCGTTTGCGTTCGGCGGCGTTCGCCGTCAGGGTTGGGGAGTGGTCGAAATCGCCGAGCACCGAGACGCGCTGGATCGTGCCGAGGGACGGCTGCGCGAAGAATTCGCGACGATGTTCGAGCTGGAGACGATCCATCGTTTCCTGCACTCCTCCTACGACGACTTCGCCGCCAGGGCGACGGTGACTTTGTATCTCCCGCTGCTGGCGGAACGTTTCGGCCGACAGCGACTCCAAGCGCTGGCCAAGGTCGAAGGCAAGGTCGCGACACCGCGCCCGACGGTGCTGTTCCTGTGCACGCACAACGCGGGCCGGTCGCAGATGGCGCTCGGCTTCTTCGAGGAGCTGGCGCTGGGTCGCGCCGTCGCCTGGTCGGGCGGGTCGGTGCCGGGTGAGCAGCTCAATCCGGCCGCGGTGGCGGCGATGGCGGAGGTGGGCATCGACATCTCCCGCGAGTATCCGAAGCCGTGGACCGACGAGATCATCCGGGCCGCCGACGTGATCGTCACGATGGGCTGCGGCGACACCTGTCCGCTGGTGCCCGGCGTGCGCTACGCGGAATGGATCATCGAGGACCCGGCCGGCCTGGAACTGGAGCTGGTGCGGCCCATCCGCGACGACATCGGCCGCCGCGTGACGGACCTGCTCACCGAGCTGGGGATCGCCGTCAGCGAGCCCGCAGATACGCCACCCAGCCCCCGTAACCGGTGATGTCGGTGGCGGCGACGGCGGCGTCGTAGCTGCACGCGAAGCCGACCACCGAGCGGCCGTCGGACAGCTCGATACTGGTCAGCGCCATCGGCGGCGGCAGCTGGGCCAGGAAGCGGCCGAGGCCGCCGGGGGAGACCAGGAACAGCTCGCCCAGGATCGGTGCGCCGAGGCCGTCGCCGTGGCGGACCAGCCCGGGCTTGGGCGGCGTCGTATCGAGCGCGGTCAGGCGGTAGGCGTCGCTGGTGGTGATCTGGCCGGCGAACCGGGCGCCGAGCTGCTCGAGCTGCCAGTGCAGTGGCTGTCCGCGCAGATGCGCGCCGAAAACCGCCAGCGGCACACCGGTTTCCACCAGCAGCGGCGACGGGGTGCCGGTGAGGCGGGCGGCCAGGTCGACGGCGAGTTGGTCGGCGAAGGCGGGGACGACCGCCATCACGCCGAACGGCAGGCCGTCGGCCGTCGGCGCGCCGGGGACCGCGACGGCGGCGAGGTCGAGCAGGTTGCAGAAGTTGGTGTAGGTGCCGAGCCTGCGGTTGATGGCCACGGGATCGGCGGCCACCTCGGCGATCGAAGGATGCTCGGTGGTGGTCGGCAGCAGCAGGCCGTCGTAGCCGGTCAGCAGGGCCGTGGCGGTGGCGCGGGCCCCGGCGAGGGTGTCGAGATCGGTGGCGAAGGCCGGTGCGTCCAGTCCCTTCGCGGCGCCGATGATGGCCGCCACGGTGGGGTCGAGGCCCGGCACGCCCTTGTCGACGAACTCGCCGACGGCCGCGTACCGCTCGGCGACGATCGCGCCGTCGTAGAGCAGCCGGGCCGCGTCCAGCAGCGGGGAGATGTCGATCTCGTGCACCGCGACACCCTGATCGCGCAGCGTGGCAACGGTTTCGGTGAAGGCATGCCGGTAGGCGGGGCTCAGTGGCGCGAGATCGTCGGGGCGGGGGATCGCCACCTTCGGCTGGGGCGAGGCGGCCAGGCGCACGTCGGCGGGCCAGGCGCGGCTGCGCGGATCGCGGGCATCCGGGCCCGCCATGGTCTTGGCGGCGGTGACGGCCAGGTCCAGGTCGGCGGCGAAGACGGTGACCGCGTCGTAGTCCGCGCACGCGGGGACGACGCCGTGCGCGGGGATCACGCCCAGGCTGGCTTTGATGCCGACGATGCCGTGCAGCGCCGCGGGTACCCGGCCCGAGCCCGCGGTGTCGGTGCCGATCGCGAGGTCGGCGATGCCGAGGGCGACCGCGGCCGCCGAGCCGGAACTCGAACCGCCGGAGATCAATTCGGGGTACCGGGCGTTGCGGACCGCGCCGTACGGGCTGCGGGTGCCGACCAAGCCGGTGGCGAACTGGTCCAGGTTCGTCTTGCCGAGCACCAGCGCGCCCGCCGCGACCAGACGCGCCACCGCCACGGCGGTTTCGGCGGCCGGATAGGCGAATTCGGGGCAGGCCGCGGTGGTCGGCAGGCCCGCGACGTCGACATTGTCCTTCACGGCGAGGAGTGAGCCCGCCAGCGGCAGTTGCTCGCCCGCGGCGATCCGGCGCTCCAGTTCCACTGCCTCACCGGCGAGTTCGCTTTCCGGGCGCAGCGTGATCCAGACCTCGGGACGGTCCACCTCGGCGATCCGCGCGTAGGCCGCGGCGACCCTGGCGGTCGGTGTCGCGGTGTCGAGTAGTCCTGCTGACATGGCAAGTCTCCTTAATCGCTCATGGACATGGCGGCGACGGCGCGCGAGATGCGGTCGAGCACGACATCGAGCGAGTCGCCGATGTGGGTGTGCAGGAGCCGCTGGGCCAGCTCGAGCTCGCCTGCGAGGACGGCGTCGAGGATGCCGAGGTGCTCGCTGATCGTGGTCTCGATGCGGTTGTTGATCATGAAGTCGTACATGCGCACATGGCGGATGCGGGAGTTCACCGCGATCAGCGCGCGCACCATCTCGGTGTTGCCCGCCGCGGTCAGCAGGGCGACGTGGAATTCCTCGTCGACCACGACGAATCCCGGTTCCTGGGCGGGCGGGTCGGCCTGGAGGGCCAGCCAGCGTTGCTGCTCGGCGCGCAGCAGCCGCTCGTCGTGGGTGAGCGCGGGGTCGGTGCGCACCCGGGTCATCCCGCCCAGTTCCAGCGTCAGCCGCAGTTCGTACAGGTCGCGGATGCGGGCCACGCTCGGCCGGACCGGGCTGAACCCGAACTCCTCGCGCTCCAGCAGGCCGTCCGAGCACAGCATGGTCAGCGCCTCGCGCACCGGCGTACGGGAGATGCCGAATCTGGTCGACAGCTTCGGCTCGGTGAGGCGCTCGCCGAAGCGGATGTCGCCGTTCATCAACTCCGCGCGCAGCGTCGAGTACACGACGTCGCGCAGCGGTCTGCTCGCGCCGTCATCCGGTGCATCCACCCTTGTCGACATGGGTGTATACGCTATCGACCGGGAATTTCTATCAAGTGACAGAAAGTAAGCGGCAGGTTATCGGGTCCTCACACCGCCCGACTCACCGCGGGCGCGTCCGCGTGGAGAGCACTTCTCAACCACTTTCGAACACGCAGGGAACCTCCGGTGACACAGTCCGCGCGCAGTCTTTGCTGCGAGCCCGCCGTCGCGCTCCCACTCCGCTCACCCCGGAAGGGCGTCCCATGAACACCTCCGCCGCCATCCTGGCCCTCATCCTCGGCCTGTTCTCGGTCATCGCCATCACCGTCTGGTGGCCCAACCCCCTCGACCGCGAAACACCCCCGACTTACGAAGAACCCCTGCTCCGCGGTGCGTCCGTCCCTCGACCCACCCGCCGCGAGCACCACTGATCCGACCCGACGGGTGGGCGATCGCTTCCGCGGTGGCGGAGCCCTTTCCGGCCGAGTACCGGGAGAATGGTCCGGAAATACGAGGAGCCCCTGACCAGCGAACTGATCAGGGGCTCTTCTGTGTCTCAACCAACACGTCGGGGTGACAGGATTTGAACCTGCGACCTCTTCGTCCCGAACGAAGCGCGCTACCAAGCTGCGCCACACCCCGTGAGGCGAACCTGAAGTAGCTTACAACGAGGTGGCGGGGATTGTTAAACCGGCTGGTCAGGGGGCTAGTTGAGGGCTCGGACGGAGCTGAAGATGCGCTTGGCGGTGGCGGCGTCGATGGCGTCGGGGACGCCGGTGTCGGCGATCATGACCATGACGAAGCTGCCGTCCTTCGAGCCTTTGAACGCGTAGGTGTAGATGGAGAAGGTGGACGCGCAGCCGGGCTTGGGTGTGGGGACGGTGCCGGTGGTCTCGGTGAACATGCCCTCGGTCTTGCCGTCGATCGACTTCAGCGGCTGGGCCGGACCGGGGGTGCCGGTGGCGCCCGAGTAGGCCAGGGGCGCGGCCTTGGTGCCGAGCTCGGCGCCCGCCGCGGCGTGGTCGGCCTGCTTGGAGCCGGTGAGCAGCGACATGGTGCGGGTGGAGCCGGGGCAGTAGTCGCGGCCGTCGGTGGCGTAGCCCTTGCCGATGACAGTGTCGCCCGGGGGCTCGCCGACGCCGCCGATGGTCGTCTCCGTGGCGACCTTCCAGCTCGGCGGGACGTCGTAGGCCGCGCCCCGGTCGGGGGAGGCCACCACCTGGTAGCCGGCGATGAGCGGCGTGCGGTTGCCCGCGGCGCCGGAGGGGGACGGGGTGGTGGAGCTGGGCTTCGACTTGCTGGTCGGCGGTGGTGCGCCGGTGGTGGTGAGGGCGCTGACCATCGACGGGGTGGTGCTGCCGCTCGCGGTGGTGGTCGGGTCGTCGTCGCCACGGGTCAGCGCGAAGGCGGTGATGGCGCCGCCGGCCAGCAGCAGTGCGGCGACCCCGGCCGCCACCCAGACCACGGCCTTGCTGCCGGACTTTCGGCCCGGCTGTCCGTAGGGCGGCTGTCCGTAGGGCTGGTTGCCGAACTGCTCGAGCGGCGGGACCTCACCGTACTGCTGCTGCGGCTGTCCCCACGGCTGGGCTGGATTCGGCTGCCCCACAGCCGGATTCCATTGCTGGTTCGAGGCGCCCCACTGCGGCTGCCCCGCGGGCACACCCCACTGCTGGTCTCCGGGCGGATTCGAGCCGGGCCACCCCGCGTTCGGAGTGCGCAACTGGGTCGCGTCGGTCTGCCCGGGGTACGCGTCCGGCCAGGGTGCGGCGGGGCCGCGCAACTGGGTGGGGTCGGCTTGCCCTGGTTGGGGTGAGCTGGGCTGTCCGGCAGGAGGATTCGCTCCGGGCCATGCCATCGCTGGATTCCCCAGCTGGGTCGGGTCCGCCTGCCCGGGCTGCGCGGCCGGTGGATTACCGCCGGGCCATGGCGCTGGTTCGGCGGGGTTGCGCAGTTGGGTGGCGTCGGCCTGGCCTGGTTGCTGCCACGGCTGCGGGGAACCAGGTTGTCCGGCAGGAGGATTGGCTCCGGGCCAGGGTGCCGCCGGAGTCCCCCACTGGGGCGGCTCGGCCTGGCCGGTGGGCGAATTGTCCCACTGTTGGGGGCCTGCCGGGGTCCACTGGGTCGGATCGGGCAGCGGGGGTGGTGGGCCGGAGCCGTCCCAGCGCAGGGTGGGCGGGAGGCCCGTGCTGCCGGGGGTCCAGACCGTGGTGGGGTCGGGGTTGGGTTGTCCCGCAGGGGGATCCGACGGCGTCGGCGCGCCCGGGGGTGGGTTCACCGCACCGGGACGCTGCCACTGCGCGTCTGCTGGGTCGGGTGCACCGGAGCCGCCGAATACGGTCGGGTCGTTGCGCCGGTCGTCGGATCCACTGCTCACTGTCATCCCCTACTGACAAACGTCGTTCGGGGCGCAACCCTAGCGGGCGACGGCCTCCGATGCCGAGATGCCGTAGCCGGTGTCGGCCGAGGGCCGCTTCGGCGGGGCACCGACCAGCGTCAACAGGGTGGCCTCCGGGCGGCAGCAGAACCGGTAGGGCGCCCACGGCGAGGTGCCGATGCCCGCCGAGACGTGCAGCTGGGTGTGCTCGCCCCATTGCGAGGCGCCCTTCACCCGGGACTTGTCGATGCCGCAGTTGGTCACCAGCGCGCCGTAACCGGGCACGACCAGCTGCCCACCGTGCGTGTGACCGGCCAGCACGAGGTCGTAGCCGTCCTCGGCGAAACGGTCGAGCACCCGGGGCTCGGGCGAGTGGGTGACGCCGATGCTCAGCTGCGCGAGCTGGTTGGGCGCGCCCGCGACGGTGTCGTAGCGATCGCGCTGCAGATGCGGATCGTCGACGCCCGCGCTCGCGATGCGGATGCCCGCCACCTCGAGGTCGCGACGGGTGTGGGTCAGGTCCAGCCAGCCGCGCTCGGTGAACGCCGCGCGCAGATCCTGCCAGGGCAGCGGGTCGCCGTAAACGCGGCGATGATCCTTCTTGAAATACTTCAGCGGATTCTTCGGCACCGGCGCGAAATAGTCGTTCGAACCGAACACGAACAGACCGGGACGGGCCAGCAGCGCACCGAGTGATTGCACGACGGCGGGCACGGCCTTGGGGTGCGAAAGATTGTCGCCGGTATTCACGACCAGGTCGGGTTCGAGCCGGTCGAGTTCGCGCAGCCACTGCTGTTTGAGCTGTTGGCCCGGCATCATGTGCAGGTCGCTGACGTGCAGAATTCGCAGCGTCGGCGAGCCGGGCGTGAGGACCGGCATCGTGGCTTCGCGCAGGACGAACGCGTTCCGTTCGATCAGCGTGGCGTAGCCGATACCGGCGACGGCGGCCCCGGCGGCTCCCAACGCGGTTCGGCGGACAGCGGACGTCGAGATAACGGGCATTTGCCCAGCATAGGCGACCCCCTCCCGGAACGGCGCGTGTGTTTCCGCACAAGTGATAAGAATTCTCGGCCCGCCCCCGATTCTGGACCGACCGGAGGGTGCGACGAAGGAGTGCCCGGAGGAGGGAAGAATCGGGGTTACAGGGCCGAGAACCGCGCCCCGGCGCGGAATGTTTGCGTTGCGATGAAAATGTGATGGGACTCCGCGAGGTGAACAGCTAGCGTGAGGCGCATGTCGGAACTGAAATCGCAACTGCGCGCGGATATGACCGCCGCGATGAAAGCCAAGGACACTCTGCGTCTGTCGACCCTGCGGATGCTGCTCGCCGCGATCCAGAACGCCGAGGTCTCGGGAGCGCAGGCGAAGGAACTCTCCGATGCCGAGGTCGTCGCCGTGCTGCAGAAGGAAGCCAAGAAGCGCAACGAGTCGGCGGTGATCTACGAGCAGAACGGGCGTGGCGAACTGGCCGCCAACGAGCGTGCCGAGGAAGAGGTCATCGAGCAGTACCTGCCCCGGCAGCTGACCGAGGCCGAGGTCGCCCAGGTCGCCGACACCGCGATCGCCCAGGTCGCCGAGGCGATCGGCGAACGGCCCGGAATGAAGCAGATGGGTCAGGTCATGAAGGTGGCCACCGCGCTCGCCGAGGGCAAGGCCGACGGTTCGCGGCTGTCCGCGGCGGTCAAAGCCCGGCTCTGACCTGCCTGGCCGACGAACAGGGCCGCCGTCCTTCGAGGACGGCGGCCCTGTGTCGTTGCTAGCGCGGCACCGGAATCGGGATCGGTGGCAGACGCGGGATCTGCGGGAGACCGGGCAGCGCGGGCGCGGGCGCCGCGGGCGGCGGCGTGGTCGGCGCGGGCACGCGGACCGAGCCGTCACTGATGTAGATCGTGACGACCGAGCCCGGAATCGCCGAGCCGTTCGGCGAACTGCCCATCACGGTGCCCTTGGCCTGCGAGCCGGGACTGGTCACCGCCGAGACCTGGAAACCGGCGCCGGACAGGATCGAGGTGGCCTCGCCCTGTGACTTGCCCGCCACGTCCGGAACCTGGGAGTTGTTCGCGCCGCGGACGTACTTGTCGTCCACCGGTGGCAGGGCGGGCGGCGGGAACCGGTCCATGACCGGCTTGATGGCGTTGAACCAGGTGCGGGCCGGTTCGTTACCACCGAACAGGCCCGCGGCATTGCTGGCGCCGCAGTTGCGCAGCGGGAACGAGCAGATCTCGCCGGGGGTCGGGCTGTCGCCGTAGACGTAGACCGACGACGCCAGCGAGTTGGTGAAGCCGAGGAACGCCGAGGAGCGGTGGCTCTCGGTGGTGCCCGTCTTGCCCGACATCGGCGCCGCCCAGCCTGCGGCCCGCGCCGCGCCCGCGGCGGTGCCGCTGACGTCGTCCTTGCTCATCGCGTTGGCGAGGGTGTTGGCCAGCCCGGGGTCGACGACCTGCTCGCACGCCTGCTGGGTGAGCGGGACGGGCTTGCCGGTGCGGTCGGTGACCTCCTTGATGGGCGAGGGCGGGCACCACTTGCCCGCCGAGCCGATCGTGGCGGCGACATTCGACAGTTCCAGCGGGTTGATCGCGAACGGGCCGAGGGTGAACGAGCCCATGTTGTTGTTCTTGATGTGGTCGGCCAGGCTCGTGTTGCCGTGCCCGGAGGTGCCCGGATCGGTGTAGGACCGCATGCCGAGGCGGACGGCCATGTCCACCGCGGAGGCGACGCCGACGTCCTGGATCATCTTCACGAAGGCGGTGTTGGGCGAGGTCGCGAGCGCGTCGGTCAACGACATCGACCCGGGGTAGTTGCCCGCGTTCTTGACGCACCAGGAGTCCGCGGGGCAGCCCGGCGAGTTCGAGTAACCCATGCCCTTGGCGGCGTAGGTGCCCGGCACGTCCACCTGGGCGGCGATGCCGAGGCCCTTCTCCATCGCGGCGGCGGTGGTGAACAGCTTGAAGATCGAGCCCGCGCCGTCACCGGCCATCGAGTACGGCTGGCCGAGCAGCGTCTCGTTGGCGTCGCGGTCCAGGCCGTAGGTGCGGCTCGACGCCATCGCCAGGACGGGGTGCGAATCCTGCCCAGGGGCGATCACCGACATCACCTCGGCGATGTTGTCGAGGTTGGGGTCGGCCTGCTCGTTCACCGACCGCTTGACCGATTCCTGCAGGACCGGATCGAGGGTGGTCTTGATCAGGTAGCCGCCCTTGTCGATCTGCTCGCGGCTGATGCCCGACTCGGCCAGGTACTGCAGCGCGTAGTCACAGAAGAAGCCCTTGTCGTGGGCGGCGATGCAGCCGCGCGGCAGGCCCTTCGGCTCGGGCAGCACGCCGAGCGGTTCGGACTTGGCCTTGCGGAACTCCTCCGCGCGGTTGGGGATGTTCTGGATGAGCGTGTCGAGCACCGTGTTGCGGCGATCGGTGACGCCCTGGACGTTGGTGTACGGGTTCAGCTTGGAGCTGGACTGCACCATGCCCGCGAGCATCGCCGACTGGGTGACGTTGAGGTCGGCGGCGTCGATGCCGAAGTAGGTCTGGGCGGCGTCCTGGACGCCGTAGGAGCCGTTGCCGAAGGGCACCAGGTTCAGGTAGCGGGTGAGGATCTCGTCCTTGCTCAGCTCGCGGTCGAGCGTGAGCGCCATCCGGATCTCGCGCAGCTTGCGCGCCGGGGTGGTCTCGATCGCGGCGCGGCGTTCCTGGTCGGTCTTCGCGACGACGAGCAGGTTGAAGTTCTTCACGTACTGCTGGTCCAGCGTCGACGCGCCCTGCTGCACCTCGCCGGAGGAGGTGTTGGTGAGGAACGCGCGCAGCGTGCCCTGCCAGTCGACGCCCTTGTGATCGGCGAAGCGCTTGTCCTCGATGGACACGATCGCCAGCTTCATGTTGTTGGAGATGCGATCGCTCGGCACCTCGAAGCGTCGCTGCTCGTAGAGCCAGGCGATGGGTGCGCCGTTCGCGTCGACCATGGTCGAGACGGCCGGGACCGTGCCTTCCACCAGTTCGGCTGAGACGTTGTCGACGGCATCGGCGGCTCGGTTGGAGATGAACCCGAATCCACCGGCCAAGGGGAACAACAGCCCGGCGACTAGCACGGAGGCCAGCGCGCAGCTGCCGGCCAGCCTCGCGAGCGTTTGAGTGATCGGCACCAGCCCAGCCTAAAGGGTGGGGTGGCGGTGTTCACGGCTGTGCTGCTCGACAGGGGATGTCCGGTCGGTGCCAGGGGGGTTGCTCGGGCGTGTCAACAAAATGATCACATCGGCGTGTCGCGCCCGGCCACGCCGGTGAACAGCAGGACTGCCCGGTCGGATCCCTGATTTGAATGGACGGCCGTACCAAAAAATCGGGGAGCGGTCTTGCGTAACCGCCATACCTTTACCTAGATTGAGAACCCAGTGTGATAGAGCTAACACTCAAAGTGGAATGTGGTGCGGACCGCAGCGGTAGTTGGGTTGCTGTGATCCGCGCTCGCGATTCTGGAGCGCCGCACAACGGTGTTCGGACTGCAAAGGGGCACATCAAATGCACATCACAACCCCCATCGCTCGACTGGATGTAGAGCAGGCCGAGGCAAGGATCGCTTGGGTTGCCCAGGCGCGATGCAAGGAAGTGGACCCTGATCAGCTGTTCGTTCGTGGTGCGGCGCAGCGCAAGGCGGCGACGATCTGCCGCCATTGCCCCGTGTTGATGCAGTGTGGTGCCGATGCGCTGGACAACCGGGTGGAGTTCGGAGTGTGGGGCGGGATGACCGAGCGACAGCGACGCGCGTTGCTCAAGCAGCATCCCGATGTGACGTCGTGGGCCGACTTCTTCCAGGCCCAGCGCCAGCATCAGGTGGCGATCTAGCAGGCGAGACCGCAGCGTTATCACAAACGGCGCCGAGACCGCGGAGTTTGCGGAATCGGCGCCGTTGGCGGATGTTACGAGACTGTGAGCTATAGCCGATAAGTCTGAATCGAGCTCTGGATTCGGGCAGGTCGGCTCAGACCGCGGCGGGTTTGCCCGCCAACTGGTCGCCGACCGCGCGCAAAGCCTCCAGGTCGGAGACCTCGAACGGCAGCGCGGTGACCGAAACGATCGGGACCCGCGGATGGGCGCCGGTGAAGCGATGCAGCAACCGCTGTTCCCGCTTCGCCGTCGCCACCCGCTCGGCGTGGATGCGCAGCACCGACGCGGCGAGCGGGTCCGTCTCCGCGAGCTGGTCGGCGGCGGTCAGTGCGTGATCGGCCGGCAGCCCCGACAGCGCGGGGTGCGTCCGGTTGAGCACGAGGCCGGCCAGCGGCATCTGCTCGGTGGACAGCCGGTCGACGAAGAACGACGCCTCGCGCAGCGCGTCGGGCTCGGGCGCGGCGACCACGAGGAAGTGCGTGCCCGGCTTGGACAGCATCGCGAAGGTGCGCTCGGCCCGGTCCTGGAACCCGCCGAACAGCGATTCCAGCGACTGCAGGAATGTCGAGGCGTCCTTGAGCATCTGGCCGCCGACGATCGTCGACACACCGCGCATCGCCAGGCTCATCGCCCCGGTGACGAACCGGCCGACGCCCCGGCCCGGCGCCATGATCAGCCGGATCATCTTGCCGTTGAGGAAGGTGCCGAGCCGCTTGGGCGCGTCCAGGAAGTCCAGCGCGTTGCGCGAGGGCGGAGTGTCGACCACGATCAGGTCCCACTCCTTGTGCCCGGCCAGCTGACCGAGCTTCTCCATCGCCATGTACTCCTGCGTGCCGCCGAAGGACGAGGCCACCGTCTGATAGATCGGGTTGGCGAAGATCTGCTCGGCCTTCTCGGCACTGGTGTGCTCGAGCACCATGTCGTCGAAGGTGCGGCGCATGTTCAGCATCATCGCGTGCAGCTCACCGGGCACCTCGGGGCCCAGGTCGACGCGCTGCGGGGTGTTGTCCAGCTCGGCCACACCCAGCGACTGCGCGAGCCTGCGCGCCGGATCGATGGTGAGCACCACGACCTTGCGGCCCGCCTCCGCGGCCCGCAGGGCGATCGAGGCGGCGGTCGTGGTCTTGCCGACGCCGCCGGAACCGCAGCAGACGATCACGCGGGCCGTCGGATCGGCGATGATCCGGGAGACGTCCAGCGGGGGCGTGGTGGTCACTTGCTCGCTCATCGCACTCCCTGCGCCGATAGCTGTTCTGCCAGTTCGTAGAGTCCGCCCAGGTCCATGCCCTCGCCGAGGTCGGGCAGGTGCAGCTGGGGGACGTCCACGCGCGCCAGTTCGGCGGCGCTCTCGTCCTGGGCGGTCAGCATGACGGCGTGGTCGACGGTCTCGGTGAGCAAACCGGCGAAATCCTCGTCGGGCAGGGTGATTCCGGCCTTCGCCAGACTGGCGGCGATGTCGGTGGTGTCGAGCTCGCCGCGCACGGCCAGCTCACGATCGACGGCGGTGAGCCGGGATTCGGCCGCCCGGTTGACGATCACCGTCCCGATCCGCAAGTCGTTGGCCGCCAGCTCGGCGACCGCGTCGGCGGTCTCCTGCACCGGCAGCGCCTCGAGCAGGGTGACCAGGTGGATCATCGTCTGGTCCGAATGCAGCAGCTTGGACACGCCCTCGGCCTGCGAGGCGATCGGGCCGCCCTTGGCGATCTCGGCCATGGCCTGGGTGACATCGAGGAAGCTCGCGATCCGGCCGGTCGGCGGGGCGTCGACGACGATGTCGTCGTAGGCGGGCTTGCCGTTCTTGTCGGCGCGCACCGCGCATTCCTTGATCTTGCCGGTGAGGATCACATCGCGCAGACCGGGAGCGATGGTGGTGACGAACTCGATCGCGCCCATCCGCCGCATCGCCCGGCCGGCGAAGCCGAGGTTGTAGAACATGTCGAGGTATTCCAGGAACGCGTGCTCGATGTCGAGGGCGAGCGCGAACACCTCGCCGCCGCCGTCGGCGCTGGCGATCTGGGTCTCGGTAGGCGGCAGCGGCGGCCGGTCGAACAACTGCGCGATGGACTGACGGCTCTCCACCTCGACCAACAGCACTTTGCGTCCCCCTGCGGCCAGGGCGAGCGCGAGTGCGGCCGAAACGGTCGACTTGCCGGTGCCTCCCTTGCCGGTGACGTAGTGCAAGCGGGCGGTGGCCGCGCGCTGTGGCCATCCGGTCGACGGTTCGGGAACCGACGAAACCGGCTCTGCTGTTGGTGCTCCCACGTGGCCGAGCCTATAACCCGTTTCTCGGCCGTGGTCGGGGTGCGCCCTAAACTCACACCATGAGTGAAGTCACCCTGTGGGAGTACGCGACCGTGCCGCTGTTGACGCACGCGACCAAGCAGATCCTCGACCAGTGGGGCGCCGACGGCTGGGAGCTGGTCACGGTGCTGCCCGGACCGACCGGCGAGCAGCACGTCGCCTACCTGAAGCGGCAGAAGTAGCCGTGGCCACCGCGTGGAAGGACGCGCTCGATCGGCTCGGGGTCACCCTGCCGCCGGTCGCCGCTCCCGTCGCGGCCTACATCCCGGCCGTGCGCACCGGTTCGCTGGTCTACACCTCCGGCCAGCTGCCCTTCGTCGACGGTGAGCTGTCGTCGGTCGGCAAGGTCGGCGCGGACGTCGATGTGGAGCAGGCCAAGGAGGCCGCGCGGCTGTGCGCGCTGAACGCGCTGGCCGCGGTGCACGATCTGGTCGGGCTCGACCGGGTGGTGCGGATCGTGAAGGTCGTCGGGTTCGTCAACTCCGCACCGGGATTCACCGATCAGCCGATCGTCATCAACGGCGCCTCGGAGTTCCTCGGCGAGGTGTTCGGCGAGGCGGGCGTGCACGCGCGCTCCGCGGTGGGTGTCTCGGAGCTGCCGAAGAACACTCCCGTCGAGGTGGAATTGATCGTCGAGTTGGACCGAGCAGTCGGATAGGCAGCCGTCATGGCACTGGAACACCCCGCGTACGGCCAGGTCAGGGCGGTCACGCCGACGGCATCGGTGCTGCTGGCGGACAATCCGTCGCAGATGACGCTCGACGGGACCAACACCTGGCTGCTGCGCGCCCCCGGCAGCGACGACTACGTGGTCGTCGATCCGGGTCCGAAGGACAAGAAGCACACGGCCGCGATCGTCGCGGCCACTGGTGGCCGGGTCGCGCTGACCCTGATCACCCATCACCACCACGACCACACCGGCGGCATCGATCACCTGGTGAAAGCCACCGGGACGCCGGTGCGGTCGGTGGAGACCGAGCATCTGCGCGGCGAGGTGACCCCGCTCGTCGACGGCGAGCTGATCGAGGCGGCCGGTGTGCGGATCTCGGTGCTCGCCACCCCGGGCCACACCGGCGACTCGGTGAGTTTCGTGCTCGACGACGCGATCATCACCGGTGACACGGTGCTCGGGCAGGGCACCACGGTGCTCGCCTCGTCCTCGGGCGCGCTGGCCGATTTCCTGCGGTCGCTGGAACTGCTGCGGCACCACGGCGCGGGCCGGGCACTGCTGCCCGCGCACGGTCCCGATCATCCCGACGCGGCTCCGGTGGTGCAGTACTACCTGAACCACCGGCGTGAGCGGCTCGATCAGATCCGGGCGGCCCTGGTCGAACTGGGCCAGGACGCGGGCGCTTTCGAGGTCGTCCGCAAGGTGTACGCCGACGTGGACAAACGACTGTGGCCCGCCGCGCGTAGCTCGGTGAAGGCACAGCTGGAATATCTGCGGGCCGAACGCGGGGCCTGAGGCCGGCCCGGGAGCCGACGTGCGCTGTTCGGCACGTCGGCCTGCGGCCTGTCCGGCGCACCCGCTGAAACGACGACGGCACGCCGGAACCACCCTGGTGCGGACGAGGCCCTCTTCCTGCGGAGCCGCACCGGTGGTCCCGGCGTGCCGAGACGTCGTCGAACTACTCGATCAGCGAGCGCGACGTGCGAGCCGCTCGGAGTCCGAGATCAGGACGCTCTTGCCCTCGAGTCGCAGCCAGCCGCGATGCGCGAAGTCGGCCAGGGCCTTGTTCACGGTTTCACGGGAGGCGCCGACCAGCTGGGCGATCTCTTCCTGGGTGAGGTCGTGGGTCACGCGCAGCGCGCCCGCTTCCTGGGTGCCGAAACGCTGAGCGAGCTGCAGCAACGCCTTGGCGACGCGACCGGGCACGTCGGTGAAGATCAGATCGGCGAGGTTGTTGTTGGTGCGGCGAAGACGTCGGGCCAACACGCGCAGCAGCTGCTCGGCGATCTCGGGACGCTGATCGATCCACGCCTTGAGCGCGTCACGGTCCATCGTCACCGCGCGGACCTCGGTGACCGTGGTGGCGGTCGAGGTACGCGGGCCCGGGTCGAAGATCGACAGTTCACCGAACATGTCGGACGGACCCATGATGGTCAGCAGGTTTTCCCGGCCGTCGGGGGACCGACGACCGATCTTCACCTTGCCCGAGGTGATGATGTACAGCCGATCGCCGGGTTCGCCCTCGTTGAAGATGACGTGGCCGCGCGGAAAATCTACGGGCTGCAGCTGCTTGGCGAGCGCGGCCACCGCGGTGGGCTCGACGCCTTGGAAGATGCCTGCTCTGGCGAGGGCCTCGTCCACGAATGTGCTCCTTATGGGATATGGCTTGCGAACCTGGTCGAGCGAATCGACCAACAGCGCAGTCTACGCGGCCTCGCGGCAGCACAGTGACAGACACCACGTAAAGAGTGGATTGCGCACTGTGCGCGGAGTGTGAACGGGGGGTTGTGCCCGCGGCGGAGCGACGATCAGCTGGCCCGAGCGACGTCCATTTCGGCGGTCCGTGAGCGGCGCTTGCGCATCCGCGCGACCGCGGCGGGGAGGCCGAGCTTCGTCAGCTCTTTCACTTCGGCGTTGCTGGCGTTGTCCAGGTACTGCTGAACCTCTTCGTCGGGTTCGAGAAGCTTTCGGAGCCGATTCTCGACCCGCTCCATCCCCAGCGCGAACAGCATCAACAGCACTGGGAAGAGCACCACAGCGAGTCCTTGCATGACAGGCAGTAAACACGGTCCAGGTCTCAGATGGAACACAGGCGGCAAACTGACCGCCCAATGTTGTCGTAGCGGTTACGTATGGTGGACAGGTGCCCGTTTCCCCCTCCACCGCGCCCGCCGGCGACGCCGAAACGGCTGCGGCGCCCACCGGCATCTCCGCGGCGCGTAAGCGCAAGAACCGTGCGATAGCTGCGGAAACGCGGATCGGACTCGTCCGCCGGGCACGTCGGATGAACCGCACCCTCGGTGCGGCCTTTCCCGACGCGCACTGCGAGCTGGATTTCACCACGCCGCTGGAGCTGGCCGTCGCGACGATCCTGTCGGCCCAGTGCACCGACGTCCGCGTGAACCTCACCACTCCCGCGCTGTTCGCGAAGTACCGCAGCGCGCGCGACTACGCCGAGGCCAACCGGGCCGAGCTGGAGGAATACATCCGGCCGACGGGCTTCTACCGGAACAAGACCAGTTCGCTGATCGGGCTCGGGCAGGCGCTGGTCAGCGAATTCGACGGTGAATTGCCTCACACCCTGCCGGAACTGGTGAAGCTGCCGGGCATCGGACGCAAGACTGCGAACGTCATCCTCGGCAATGCCTTCGATGTGCCCGGAATCACCGTCGACACCCACTTCGGCAGGCTGGTGCGGCGCTGGAAGTGGACCGAGGACGAGGATCCGGTCAAGGTCGAACACGCGGTCGGCGAGCTGATCGAGCGCAAGGAGTGGACGATGCTCTCGCATCGGGTGATCTTTCACGGTCGCCGGGTGTGTCATGCGCGTAAGCCCGCTTGCGGCGCCTGTGTCCTCGCCAACGACTGCCCGTCGTTCGGGATCGGGCCGACCGATCCGGTGGCGGCGGCCGAACTGGTCAAGGGTCCTGAGCGCGAACATCTGCTCGATATGGTCGGCCTGTGAGTGATCCCGCCGAACCGTCGCCGGTGCGGCGGCCCGCCTTCCGCTGGGCGCTGGCCGCGCTGATCCTGGTCGTCGCCGCGGCGGTGGCGCTGTGGCCGCGCGGTGGTTCCGAGGACGCCGGCCCGTCGGCGTCGCAGGTCGAGCAG
>NZ_JBCGFB010000024.1:0-67649 GCF_038752175.1 Nocardia sp. No.11
CGACGGCCGCCGCGGCAAGCAGGCGCGGATGGCGGGCCGGGTCGCGTGCACCTTCTTCGCGGTGCTGGCACTGGTCGTCACCGGTGGCGGCTGGAGCTACCTGCGTGCCACCAACAACAGCTTCACCCAGGTCTCGGCACTCGACGGCGCCACCGAGGACGTGCTCGACGGCGACATGCAGCTCGGTGACGAGAACTATCTGATCGTCGGCACCGACACCAGGGCGGGCGTCAACGCCGACCTGGGCGCGGGCACCACCGACGACGCCGAGGGCGCGCGCGCCGACACGGTCATGCTGGTGCACATCCCGAAGAACCGTTCGCGTGTCGTCGTTGTCTCCTTCCCCCGTGACCTCGACGTCACCCGGCCGCAGTGCGCGGGCTGGGACAACGAGAAGGCCGCCTACACCGATCAGAAGTTCCCCTTGGCGATGGGCGACAAGCTCAATGCCGTCTACGCGCTCGGCGGCCCCCGCTGCCTGGTCGACGTGGTGCGCAAGATGTCGGGTCTGAGTATCGGCCACTTCATCGGCATCGACTTCGCCGGATTCCAGGCGATGGTCGACCAGGTCGACGGCGTCGAGGTCTGCTCCACCAAGCCGATCATCGACGGCGTACTCGGCACGGTCCTCGAGACTTCGGGCAAGCAGCGCGTCAACGGTGAGACCGCACTCAACTACGTGCGCGCACGCCATGTCGTCGGCGAGGAGCGCAGCGACTACGACCGGATCCACCGGCAACAGCAGTTCCTGGCCGCCCTGCTCCGCGGGGCGTTGTCGAGCAAGGTGCTGCTCGACCCGGGCAAGCTGCAAGGCTTCGTCGAAGCGTTCCGGCAGCACACGTTCGTCGACGGCGTCGGCACCCAGGACCTGATGCTGCTCGGCCGATCGCTGCAGAAGGTCAATGCCGGTGCGGTGACGTTCATTACCGCGCCGACCGCAGGGACCACCTCGTACGGCAACGAGATTCCGCGCGAGTCCGATATCAAGGCGATCTTCCGCGCGATCATCGACGACCAGCCGCTGCCCGGGGAAGAGACCGCCCCGCCGGTCACGAGCTCGGCCGAACCGCCGCCGACGCAGGCGCCCAAGGTGCAGGCCGTCAGCCCGGGGTCGGTGTCGGTTCGGGTATCCAACGGAACCGGCCGCACCGGCGTCGCACAGCAGGCCGCCAACAAGCTCAGCACGATGGGTTTCGGGATCTACAGCGTCGGGAACTACCCCGACGGCAGCGAGTCGACGGTGGTGCACTACTCGATGGGCAACGAGGCGGCGGCCGCGACTGTGGCCAGTTCGATCCCCGGCGCGGTCATCGAACGCGACGACACCCTGGACGGGATCGTCGAGGTCATCCTGGGCTCGAGCTTCGCCGGACAGGTCCGTACCCCCACCGCGGTCGGTACCGAAATCCCCAACGTGGAGACCGGCAAAGCGATCGCGGCCGCACCGGTGGCCCTCCCGTCCGACCTCGAGCACATGAACGCGGCCGACACCAGCTGCGACTGACCCGCCACGCAGTCATCCGCCACCACCCCAGCGTCGGGTGCCGGGCGTCTGATCAGGTCGCTGCGGGCAAGATCCATTCCCCCATCGAGCGCTGCCCACTTCGTCGTGACATTTTGTGGTGTATGTCACACCAAGGAACCGGGTGGCTTTCCCTCGCGTCCAAGTGTGTAGATCAACCGAACACCATTGGCGCGGAAGGGAATTGAGTCTCCGACTCAATCGGGCCGTGCTGTCGACTGTGGGGAGAAAACTATGAAGAAGACGATTTCGGCCGCCCTCGTTATCGGGGCAGCCGCTGTGGGGATCACGACCCTGTTCCCAGGAGTCGCGGCCGCAGTCGAAATGGACGGACTCTACGCGTCCTCGGACGAATGCTGGGCCGCGATCCGGGCCAAGACCCAAAACGGCACCTACGACGCCCCGCCGTTCACGTACTACTGCGCGCAAACGCCGAGTGGATACTGGATCATCACCCGCTAGTTCGGACGGCGACGGGTTCCCGGGCGGCCTCAGCGGAGGCTGTCGGCCGGCCGGGTGACCTACCCGCGGTCCGAAAGAGAACCGCAGCGCCGCATGGGGGCCGATCCGCTGCCGACGAGACCTTTACGTAGCAAACCCCGCTGAGCTGGCACGACACTGCCACACGGCATTAACCCGCCGTTGGGTGACAGCGCCGAGGGTACCCACTAGGGTCTGCAATCATGCGTGTCATCTACAACGAGCAAATGGCCGATCTCGCCAATCTTCTGGGCGAGATGGCCGGTCTCGCTGGCCAGGCGATGGAACAGGCCACCCAGTCGCTGCTGCAGGCCGACCTCGCCCTGGCCGAGCAGGTCATCGGTGAGCAGGACCGGATCTCGGTGATGATCACCGAGGCCGAGGAGAAGGCCTTCGCCCTGCTCGCGCTGCAGGCCCCCGTCGCGGGCGACCTGCGCCAGGTGGTGAGCGCCATCCAGATCGTCGCCGACGTCAACCGGATGGGCGCGCTGGCACTGCACGTGGCCAAGGTGACCCGGCGTCGCCATCCCAACCACGCCCTGCCCGAGTCGGTCAACGGCTACTTCGCCGAGATGGGCCGGATCGCGGTCAACATGGGCGCGGGCGCCAAGGAGGTGCTCGAGACCCGCGATCCCGAGCGCGCCGCCCAGCTCAACCAGGATGACGAGGCGATGGACGATCTCCACCGCCACCTGTTCACCCTGCTGATGGACCGGGAGTGGAAGTACGGCGTCGCCTCGGCCGTCGACGTCAC
Source organism: Nocardia sp. No.11 (assembly GCF_038752175.1). Taxonomy (NCBI): domain Bacteria; kingdom Bacillati; phylum Actinomycetota; class Actinomycetes; order Mycobacteriales; family Nocardiaceae; genus Nocardia; species Nocardia sp. No.11. Next base: position 2,757 of record NZ_JBCGFB010000024.1, read on the forward strand.
CCTGCTCGGCCGCTACTACGAGCGCTTCGCCGACCACGCCGTCGAGATCGGCCGCCGCGTCATCTTCCTGGTGACCGGCGTCCTGCCCGGCGACGAGGATCTCGAAAGCTAGGACACGGCAACGAGAAAGCCCCCGCACTCCGATCGGAGGCGGGGGCTTTCTCGTGGTGGTGTCTAGCCGAAGCGGCCGGAGATGTAGTCCTCCGTGGCGCGCTGGGTGGGGTTGGAGAAGATCTTCTCGGTGTCGTCGATCTCGATCAGCTTGCCGGGCTTGCCCTGGGCCTCGAGGTTGAAGAAGCCGGTCTGGTCACTCACCCGCGCGGCCTGCTGCATGTTGTGGGTGACGATGACGATGGTGAATTCCTTCTTCAGCTCGGTGATCAGGTCCTCGATCGCCAGGGTGGAGATCGGGTCCAGTGCCGAACAGGGCTCGTCCATCAGCAGCACGTCGGGCGAGACCGCGATCGCGCGGGCGATGCACAGACGCTGCTGCTGACCACCGGAGAGGCCGCCGCCCGGCTTGTCGAGCCGGTCCTTGACCTCGTTCCAGAGGTTGGCGCCGCGCAGCGAGCGCTCGGCGACCTCGTCGAGTTCCTTCTTGTTGCGCACGCCCTGCAGCTTCAGACCCGCCACCACGTTGTCGCGAATGGACATGGTGGGGAACGGGTTCGGGCGCTGGAACACCATGCCGATGGTGCGGCGCACGCCGACCGGGTCGATGTTGGCGCCGTAGATGTCCTCGCCGTCGAGCAGCACCGCGCCCTCGACGCGGGCGTTCGGGGTCACCTCGTGCATCCGGTTCAGCGAACGCAGCACGGTCGACTTGCCACAACCGGAGGGACCGATGAAGGCGGTTACGCTGCGGGGCAGCACGGTCAGCTCCACGCTCGACACAGCGTGGAAGGCGCCGTAGTAGATGTTGAGATCTTTGACGTCGATCCGCTTGGCCATCTGAGTTATCCGTTCGCTTCTATCGGTTCCGGGTGAGCAGCTTGTTGACGCCTGCGGCGGCCAGGTACAGCGCCGCGATCATCAGGATGAGCGTGAGCGCCGCACCCCAGACACGTTCGCGACCGGCGGCCTCCGGGTTGGCCAGCTCTTGGTAGATCAGCAGCGGCAACGAGGCCATGTTGCCGTCGAAGATGTTCTGGTTGATCGACTTGCTGTAGCCGACCAGCACGAGCACCGGCGCGGTCTCACCCATGACGCGAGCCAGGGCCAGCAGGATGCCGGAGATCATGCCGGGCGCCGCGGTGGGGATGACGATCCGCAGGATGGTCTTCCACTTCGGCACACCGAGCGCGTAGGACGCCTCACGCAGCTCGTCGGGCACCAGCTTGAGCATTTCCTCGGTGCTGCGCACGACGACCGGCAGCATCAGCAGCACCAGCGCCAGCGAGACGGCGAAGGAGCTCTGCGGCATGCCGAAGGTGGCGATCCAGAGCGCGAAGATGAACAGCGCGGCGACGATCGAGGGCACACCGGCGAGAATGTCGACCATGAAGGTGGTGACCTTGGCGAGTCGGCCGCGACCGTATTCGACCAGGTAGACCGCGGCCATGATGCCCAGCGGCACCGCGATGATCGAGGCCACCGCGGACTGCACGATGGTGCCGTAGATCGCGTGGTAGACACCGCCGCCGGTCTGATCCGGCAGGATGCCCTTCTGCGAGTTCATCCACCAATCGGCGGACAGGATCGCGGTGATGCCCTTGGTGACCACCAGGCCGAGCACCCACACCAGCGGGATCAGCGCGATCACGAAGCACAGCGTGACCAGGCCGGTCGCGATGTTGTTCTTGATCCGCCTGCCGGTGCTGACGTGGCGGAACGTGGGCGCTTTGACCGGCTTGTCGAGGGTCGTTGTGCTGGTCATCAGCCGTTCACCTTTCCGCCGGAAGCGAGGCGGGCCAGCGCGTTGACGACGAAGGTCAGCGCGAAGAGGACGAAGCCGGCGGCGATGTAGGCGCCGGTCGGCAGCGGCGAGCTGAACTCCGAGGCCGCGGAGGCGATCTTGGAGGCGAAGGTGTAGCCGCCGTCGAACAGCGACCACTCACCGGCCTGGCTCGCGGTGCGCAGCACGACCAGGACCGCGATGGTCTCGCCGAGCGCGCGGCCGAGGCCGAGCATGGAACCGGCGATCACGCCGCTGCGGCCGTAGGGCAGCACGGTCATCCGCACGACTTCCCACTTGGTGGCGCCGAGCGCCTGCGCGGCCTCGATGTGAGCGCGCGGGGTCAGCGCGAACACCTCGCGGGCGACGGAGGTGATGATCGGCAGGATCATCACCGCGAGCACGACACCGGCGGTGAAGATGGTGCCACCGCCGCCGATCGAGACGTTGCCGTCGGAGAACAGGAAGAACCAGCCCAGCTTGTCGTTGAGGAACTGCTGGACCGGCGCGATCTGCGGCGCCAGCACCAGGAAGCCCCAGAGACCGAACACGATGGACGGCACCGCGGCGAGCAGGTCGATCAGCATCGTGAACGGCCTGCCGAGTCGCGACGGCGCGTAGTGCGTCAGGAACAGCGCGATACCGACGCCGATCGGCACCGCGACGATGAGCGCGAAGACCGAGCTCAGCACCGTCACCATGAACAGATCGCGGATGCCGAAGCGCAGGTGGTTGGCATCGTTGGTGGCGAACTCGGTGCTGGTGAAGAAGTTGACTTCGTCGGCCCTGACCGAGGGCACCGCGCGGATCAGCAGGAACAGGGCGATCAGCGCGATGGCCGCGACGATGGTCGCACCAGCTGCGGTGGCCAGCCACCGGAAGATCGTCTCGGCGTTCAGACGGCCTACGCGACCCGACTCAGGGGCCTTGTCGATTTTCGGTTCGGTCGGCATATTCGCAGTATCTCCGGCCGCCCGTGGGCCCGTCGAATTCGACGAGCCCACGGCGGTCACCTCAGGGTGCATGGTCATGGCCAGGAAGCGATCAGGAGATGGCGTTGATCGCGGTGGTCAGCTTGGTCTTGAAGGCGTCCGGCAGCGGCACGTAGCCCGCGTCGGCCAGACCGGCCTGACCGTTGGTGACGACCGAGGTCAGGAACGCCTTGACGGCCTTGCTGGTGTCGGCGTCGGCGTACTTCGAGCACACGATCTCGTAGGTCGCCATCATGATCGGGTAGGAGCCCGCGGCGGTCGGCTTGTAGAACGAGCTGGTGTCGAGCACCAGGTCGTTGCCCTCGCCCTTGATCTTCACGCCGTCGATCGACTTACCGGCCGACTCGGCCGACAGCTTGACCGGGTCCTTGGAGGCCGAGGTGATGATCTGCGCGATCGACAGGCTCTGCGCCTTGGCGAAGGACCACTCGTTGTAGGTGATCGAGTTCTTGGTGTTCTTGATCGCGGCCGAGGTGCCCTCGTTGCCCTTGGCGCCTTCGCCGACACCGCCGTTGAAGGTCTTGCCGCCACCCTTGCCCCACGCGCCGTCGGAGGCCGCGTCGAGGTAGAGCTGGAAGTTGTCGGTGGTGCCCGACTCGTCGGAGCGGAAGATCACGGCGATCTTCTCCGAGGGCAGCTTGGCGTTGGGGTTGAGCGCCTTGATCTCGGGGGCATCCCAGGTGGCGACGGAGCCGTTGAACACCTTGGCGGCGGTCGGGCCGTCGAGGACCAGGTCGGTCACGCCGTCGATGTTGTAGGTGATGGCGATCGGGCCGAAGACGGTCGGCAGGTTCCACGCCGGGGCGCCGCACCGCTCCTGCGCCTTGGCCGGCTCTTCCTTCTTCGAGCTCAGCGGCGAGTCGGAGCCACCGAAATCGGTCTGGCTGCCGAGGAACTCGTTCACGCCCGCGCCGGAGCCGCTGGAGGTGTAGTTCAGGGTGTAGCCGTCGCAGTTGGCCTCGTAGGCCGCGACGAAACGCTCCATGGCGTTCTTCTGCGAGGAAGCGCCCGACGCCTTGAGCGCCTTCTTGCCACCGCAGGCAACGCTGGTGTTGGCATCGGTACCGGCACCGTTGGTGTTCTCATCGCTGCCACAGGCGGCCAGGGTCATGGCGCCCACGGCGAAGACGCCGACCAGGGCACTGGTGCGCTTGAAGTTCACTTTTCCTCCGACATTGCTGACGACTCGCTCGGTCCCTCACCGGCCCGGGCGAGTTGGGCGGTGCGGATCGCGGGAAACGCGCGCACCAGGCGACGACTGTGCCGCCCAGAAGTAACCTAAGGTCGCCCGGTTGACAGTTGGCCCGACGTGGGTTAACGCAAAATGAACAGCCCGGCGCGATTAGGGCGAGGAATGTGACGTTTGCCCCAGTTTTACTCGCGCGTACCCGGTCAGCCGCGCACTATTCAGCGGCGCCGAAGAATTCACCGCGACTGTGAGGTGCCTCGCAGTCGGTCAGACGACCGAGTAGGCGACGTCGATATGCGCCGGCGCGAACCCGAGGCGGGTGTAGGTGTGCACGGCGGCGGTGTTGTCGGCCTCGGTGTAGAGCAGCACCTCGGCCAGCCCTTCCGCGCGCAGGTGCCGCAGCCCGGCCAGAGTCAGCAGTCGGCCCAGGCCACGCCCCTGTGCGGCCGGATCGATGCCGACGACATAGACCTCGCCCGCCGGGGCGGCGTCGGGATGCACCTTGGTCCAGTGGAAGCCGAGCAGGCGGTCCGGGTCGGCGGCGTCGAAGGCCAGGAACAGCCCGGCCGGGTCGAACCAGGATTCGGCGCGGCGGGCGGCGATGTCGCGCTCGGTCCAGCCGCCCTGTTCGGGGTGCCAGGCGAAGGCGGCGTTGTTGACGCGCAGCAGTTCGGCGTCGTCGGCGGGGCCGGTGTAGGTGCGCAGGACCAGCCCGTCCGGCACCACCAGTTCCGGTAGCTCCGGCGTTGCCAGCGAGCGACGCATCTGCCACAGCTCCCGGGCGGTGGCCAGTCCGAGACCGGCGGCGAGCGCCTTGGCGGCGGGCAGGTCGCCGTGCGCCCATACCCGCGCGCCGGGGCCTCCCTCGGCCAGCGCGGCACGCACGAGTTCGGTGCCGACGCCGGCGCCGCGAGCGACCGGGTCGACCGCGACCTCGGCCATCGCGGGGTGTTCGTCATGTGCCGCAACGAGATTGGCGTAGCCGACGATCTCGCCCGCGCGTTCGGCCAGCAGATGCCTGGTCGCCGGATCGGCCTCGGCGAGAGAAAGCACCGCCTGTTCCGACACCGGTGCGACGCCATCGGCGGCCTTCGCCCTGGCCAGCAGATCGCGCACCAGCGGCGCGCTCCCCGGCTCGACCCGTTCGGTCCAGGTCAGGGTTGCTGTGTGCGGCATCGACGTCCTCCTCGCTGTGCGCGACGGGCCGATGCCGCGCCGCGCCGTCCTGGCGCTGCTCGGCGCGACTACTGCGCGGTGCCGTTGAGCGGGGCCAGTGAGTCGTCGCCGTCGATGTCCTCGTCCGGGAAACTCACCACCTCGCCCTTGGCCGCGGGGGTCCTGGCCGGGCGCACCGCCTTGTAGCCGACATTGCGCACGGTGCCGATCAGCGATTCGTACTCGCTGCCCAACTTGGCGCGCAGGCGCCGCACGTGCACGTCGACGGTGCGGGTGCCGCCGAAGAAGTCGTAGCCCCACACCTCCTGCAGCAGCTGGGCCCGGGTGAAGACCCGGCCCGCGTGCTGGGCGAGGTACTTGAGCAGTTCGAATTCCTTGTAGGTGAGGTCGAGCGGGCGACCACGCAGCCGCGCGGTGTAGGTGCCCTCGTCGATCACCAGCTCACCCAGGGTGATCTTGCCCGTGTTCTCGGGGCTGGCCACCCCACCGTTGCGGCCGACCAGCAGCCGCAGCCGCGCGTCCAGCTCGGCGGGACCGGTGCCGGGCAGCAGGATGTCGTCCAGGCCCCAGTCCGCGTTGACGGCCACCAGACCGCCCTCGGTCAGCACCGCGACGACCGGCACCGAGGATCCGGTGCTGCCGAGCAGCCTGCACAGTCCACGGGCCGCGGCGAGGTCGGTTCTGGCGTCGACCAGCGCGACATCCGCGCTGCCCGCCTCCAGCAGGGACGACACCTCGGTCGGCGCGGGCCGCACGTTGTGCGCCAGCAGCGACAACGACGGCAACACCGCATCGGGGTTGGGGTCGGAGGTCAGTAGGAGCAGCTCCACCGGGCTCTCCTCCTATCTCGTGGCTCCGCGGACGACAGCAGCCGCGTAGCTACGTCGCCGAAACACAGGTAAGTCGTCTGCAACATTAGCGCGTGCGCGGCCATGACCTCGCAACATGGTGGCCGCGAGGTAACGCGTCGGCGCGCGCTTCGCCCGAACCGTAGCGCCGGATAGGCTGGCTCGCATGCGCAAGCTGATCATCGGGCTGCTGTGCCTGGCCGGGGTGGCGGTGGTGATCGATTTCGGCGCCGCCGCCTACACCGAGTACCACGTGTCGCGGCAACTGCGGGCCGGAGCCGATCTGTCGGCCGACCCCGAAGTGACCATCAAGGGATTCCCCTTCATCGCCCAGGCGGTGTCGGGGCGCTACGACGACGTCCTCGTCCGCGCCCGCAGCATGCGCCCCGATATTCCGGGCGAGATCGCTCTGGAGGCCAATCTCTACGGACTGCACGCCTCGGCGAGCGAGCTGCTCGACGGCACGGCGCGCGCGGTACAGGTCGACCGGGTCGAGGCCCAGATGGCGATCGAGCCGACCGAGCTCGGCCGCCTGTTCGGCATCCCCGATCTGCAGGTCCTCGGCCCGCCCGCCGACAAGGCCGACGGTACCGGCGGTTCGGGCGGTTCCGGCCTGACCACCGCGGGCGCCCATGTGCTCAAGGGCACACTTCCGGTGGCGGCCAACGGCCGCGTGCTCGCGCCGGGCGTCACCCCGGGCAACAACACGACTCGGGTCGAAGTACAGGTCGAAGCCGATCTGATGCTGGACGGGGACAAGATCCGCATCCAGGCCACCCGCTTCTACAAGGACCGCTCCGCCACCGCGGATACGCCGGTCTCGACCACCAAGACCGACATCCTCGACGTCGACAAGCCCGCGGTGCTCGAGCGCTTCAGCCGTACCATCGATACCAAGGAATTGCCGTTCGGCATCGCCCCCACCGAAGTGGAGGCCAAGGGTGGTCAGATCATCGTCTACGGTGTCGGCCGCTCCCTGACCATCGACCTGGACCGATTGCTACAACCATGATCGAACTAGCCATCCTCGCCGCCGTCGTGCTGGCCGCTGTCGCGGTCGGCCTGCTGCTGCGGCGCAACCAGGGCCGGGTCCGCCCGGCCACCCTCGACCCGGAGACCGCCCAGCGCGCTCGCCTGCTGGACGCGGCGGGCGTCACCGGGGCGACCCCCGCGGTGCTGCACTTCTCGGCCGACTGGTGTGGCCCCTGCGATGCGGTTCGCCGCGTGGTCGCCGGCGTGACCGCCGACCTGTCCGATTCTCCGAACGCCCCGCGCGACATCGAGATCGACATCGACGCCGACCCCGCGCTGGCAAGGGAACTCAACGTCCTGTCGCTGCCGACGACCTTCGTCTTCGACGCCGAGGGCAAGGAGCGTTTTCGCATCTCAGGCGTGCCGAAGGCGGGCGATCTGCGCACCGCGCTGGAACCGCTGACAGTGTGATCTGGCCCCCTGTTCCGGGGGGCCGGGACATTTCCCGACGAGACCGGGTAAACTACTCCCCGTGCAATCCGACCACGAGCTGATGCTCACCCGACGCCGCACAGTTGATCTGTGTCGGCTCGGTGGTTGTTGCTGCCTGTGCCGCTGAACGGTCGGCTTCTCTCCCGAGATTCCTGACGCCGACCTCTGTCCGCCGCGCGAGTGATCGACACGATCCCCCGGCGAACTGCAGTTCCCACTGACTCAACTCAGCGCAGGAGTTCGCACGATGACCACTTCCCTTGAATCCCCACCTCGCGTCGATGTTCGCGGGCCGCGCTTCGTGGCCTGGATCACCACCGGCGTGCTGGTGCTGGTGCTCGTCACCGCCGCCTTCTCGACCACCGCCGCCGCGATCCTGATCGGCCTGCAGGCCGTGGTGTTCGCGATCGGCGCCTCCGGCGGCCCCGCCAAGCACCCCTACGGCCGGATCTACGCCGCGCTGATCGCGCCGCGCAACGGTCCGACCACCGAGACCGAGCCCGTGCCGCCGCTGCGTTTCGCGCAGCTGCTCGGCTTCGCGTTCGCCGGTCTCTCCCTGCTGGGCTTCGTGCTCGGCTCCCCGATCGTCGGCGCGGTATTCGCCGGCTTCGCTCTGTTCGCGGCGTTCCTGAACGCGGCGTTCGGGGTTTGCCTGGGCTGCCAGATCTACCCGCTGGTGGCCCGCTTCCGCCGGTCCACTGCATCGTCCGGCGAAACTGGCTGGCCCTCCGTGGTTACGCAGGCTGCCTCCTCCGGGCCTGACGCCAGTTCCGCCGGCCCGGCATCGAACTGAACCCCTGCAAGTCATCTCTGAAAGGAACAACATGGCTCGCTCCGATGTCCTGGTCTCCGTTGACTGGGCCGAAGAGAACCTCAACGCCCCCGGCGTCGTCTTCGTCGAGGTCGACGAGGACACCTCCGCCTACGAGGGTGGCCACATCGAGGGCGCCGTCCGGCTGGACTGGAAGACCGACCTGCAGGATCAGGTTCGTCGCGACTTCGTGAACCAGGAGCAGTTCTCCGACCTGCTCTCCGCGCGCGGCATCGCCAACGACGACACCGTCGTCCTGTACGGCGGCAACAACAACTGGTTCGCGGCGTACGCCTACTGGTACTTCAAGCTGTACGGCCACAACGACGTCAAGCTGCTCGACGGCGGCCGCAAGAAGTGGGAGCTCGACGGTCGCCCGCTCTCGCGTGACGCGGTCTCGCGCCCGGCCACCCAGTACAAGGCCGCCGCCCCCGACACCTCGATCCGCGCGTTCCGCGACGAGGTCATCGCCGCCATCGGCACCAAGAACCTGGTCGACGTGCGTTCGCCCGACGAGTTCTCCGGCAAGATCCTGGCTCCCGCGCACCTGCCGCAGGAGCAGAGCCAGCGTCCCGGCCACATCCCCGGCGCGATCAACGTGCCGTGGAGCAAGGCGGCCAACGAGGACGGCACCTTCCGTTCCGACGCCGAGCTCGCCGAGCTGTACAAGGACGCGGGCCTGGACGGCGAGAAGGAGACCATCGCCTACTGCCGCATCGGTGAGCGCTCCTCGCACACCTGGTTCGTGCTGCAGGAGCTGCTCGGCCACCAGAACGTCAAGAACTACGACGGCAGCTGGACCGAATACGGTTCGCTCGTCGGTGCACCTATCGAGTTGGGAGCGTAAATCTATGTGTGCAGCACCTACCCAGGGTCAGGCCATCCCGGCCGGCGTCGACGTGGAGAAGGAGACGGTCATCACCGGCCGTGTCCTGAGCGCCGACGGTCAGCCGGTGGGCGGCGCGTTCGTGCGTCTGCTCGACGGCAACGGTGACTTCACCGCCGAGGTGGTGGCCTCCGGCACCGGTGACTTCCGCTTCTTCGCCGCGCCGGGTTCGTGGACCCTGCGCGCGCTGTCCTCGTCGGGCAACGGCTCGGCCGAGGTCCGCCCCGAGGGCGCGGGCATCCACTCGGTGGACGTCGAGGTCGCGAAGTAAGAACCTCACAACGGCCCTGGTAGTTCCTGTGCGGGAACTACCAGGGCCGTTTTCGTGTCCGCTCACCGGACTCGCTAGACTCCGATTCGTGGTCCTCTTCTTCGAGATTCTCCTCATCGCCGTGTCGATCCTCATCGGCTGGTTCGGCCTGTACGTCTTCTACCGGCTCTTCACCGAGTCATGAGCGTCAGCGGCCGGAGGCGGCAGCGCAGCGTAACCACGCAGGCCGCCGCTCAGGACTCCATGGGAGCAGCGTCATGAGCGGGCTCGCGAGCGAAGGTTCCGATCCGGCCGAGCGAGCGAGCACAGAGCAAGGCGCTCCGGCCGAGCGTCGCAGCGGTGACGAGGCAGTCAACGTCGCCGCCGAACGGGCGAAAGAGACCGGCGTCCGGAACATTTCGGTCCTGCCGGGTCTTCCCCTGCCCGAGGACACCGCGAATCTGCGCGAGGGTCCCGATCTGAACCACGCCATGCTGGCGTTGCTGCCGCTGGTCGGCGTGTGGCGCGGCGAGGGCGAGGGCAACCACTCCGCCGACGGCGACTACCGCTTCGGCCAGCAGATCGTCGTCTCGCACGACGGCGGCGACTACCTGGTCTGGGAGTCGCAGACCTGGAAGCTCGACGGCGAGGGCAACTTCGAACGCCCCGATCTGCGTGAGAGCGGCTTCTGGCGCGTCGGCACCGAAGGTGACGACGAGATGCTCGAACTCCTGCTCACCCACAGCAACGGCATCGTCGAGCTGTTCTACGGCACCGCCCGCACCCAGTCCTCCTGGGAGCTGGCCACCGATGTGGTGATCCGCAGCCAGTCCGGCGCGGTCGTCGGCGGCGCCAAGCGCCTCTACGGCATCGTCGACGGCGGCGACCTGGCCTATGTGGAGGAACGAGTCGACGCCGACGGCGCCCTCGAGCCCCGGCTCTCGGCCCGCTTGCAGCGCTACATCGGCTGACAGATCTCAAATGGAGCGACCCCCGAGCCATTCCGCCGCGTTCGAGAACACGGCGGTCCCGGTTGGATAGGCCGGGGGCTCGGGGGCCGGGTGACTGCCTGGGATTCGCTCAGCGCACCGCTGGGGAATCTCCCGCAGTGGAGCTGCTAGCGGGCAGCCACCTCACGCATCCGATGAACATACATTCTTCAGACCACCTCCTCTCTTGTGTACCGATGAATCTATCGGTGCGGCGCGAGGTCGGCAATTGATTTTCTCGCGGCTCTGAGCTGGGCGGATGCCGGTCAGCGCGCGGGGTGGACGACGTGGCAGGCGCCGGTCGCGTCGACGGTGACGACCGTGTCGGCCCGGTGGTAAGCCGGGAGCTGGTGGGTGACGACGACGACCGTCCGATCCGGGGCGACCAGTCCGCTGTCCGCGTCGAGCAGGTCCAGCAGCAGCTGTTCCCCCTCGGCGGCGGCCAGGTGTTCGGTGGGCTCGTCGAGCAGCAGGGTGCGTGCCGGGGCGACCAGCGCGCGGGCGAGCAGCAGGTGGCGGCGCTGGCCGCCCGAGACCGTGGCCGCCCCGGCCGTGAGCCCGGTGTGTACCCCCTCTGGCAGCGATGCCAGCCAGGGACCGAGTCCGACGGCGCGCAACGCGGCCTCGGCGTCGGTCTCCGTCAGATCACCCTTGGCGACACGCAGGTTCTCCAGGATCGAGGTGCCGAACAGGTGGGCGTCCTCGGCGAAGAAGGTGACGCCCTCGCGCGGGGTGTCGAACAGGCCGGCCCACGCCATGAGCAAGGTCGTCTTGCCCGCCCCGCTCGGCCCGACGACGACGATCCGACGGCCCTCCGGCAGCGGAATCCACGACGAGGACAATTCCTCGACGGCTCCTCGCTGCGAGTCCGCTTCGGTGCGGGCCACGGCGCTGTGCCCGGCCGTGCCGGTCGCCTCGGCCGCGTGGGACGTCGTCGCGGTGCGGGCGGGTGAGAGCGGTGCGTCGGTGATCGTGGCCCTCTCGGCGGCACGGAGGCGGCGGAGGGCGGCGCGGGAGGTGGTCAGGGTGGTCGCGGCGGTGGGGAGGGCGCCGACGGCTTCGAAGGCCGAGAGAGGGACGAGGACCAGGATGGTGAGGGCCATCGGGGTCATGCCGCCGGGGAGTCCGCCGGTGGGCCCGTAGGCCGCGATGCCGACCAGCAGGGCGCCGAGCGCGCTGACGCCGATCGACAGCGGAGTGGCCGCGGCCGCCCACGCGCTGTGCGCCGCCGCGGTGTCCTCCGCCCGCACCGCGCGCTCGATCGCCGTGTCCGCCTGCGCGAGTGCGGCATCGAGCTTGCCCGCCACCCGCAGTTCGGCGGCGTGGTCGAGCACGGTGACCGCCTCCGCCGTGAACGCCGCGCGATCGGCCCGCACCGCCTGCTCGGCCTCCCGCGCCGCCACCCCCGCGAGCCACGGTGCGAGCATCCCCGAAACAGCAAGGGCGACAGCCAGAATCCCCGCCGCGGGCACGGAGATGAACGCGATCAGCACCACCGCCGCGATCGACAACACCACCGCGACGGCGACCGGGACCAGCACCCGCACCACGACCGCACCGAGATCATCGATATCGGCACCGATCCGCACGAGCAGATCACCCCGTCGCATCTCCCGCAGATCCCCGCCCCCACCCGAAATCGCACCCCGATCGCCGCTCCCGCCCGCAGACTCCCCCAAGTCGCCACTCCGGTCCGAGGGTTCTGTCAGATCGCCTGCGCGCTCCCATTGATCACGGCCTGTGCCCGCTGTCGCCCGCAGGTCGGTCCGTCGGCCCGACCCCGTCATCTCCGGACGATCGGCCGATGCCCCACCCCACCACCAGAGATCCGCGTGGGCGAGTGTGCGATACACCGTGGTCCGCGCCGAGGTCATCGCCCGCAGCGCCACATCATGGCTGGCCAGCCGCTCCAGGTAGCGGCACAGCCCGCGCGAGATCCCCAGTGCCCGAACCGCGACCACCGCCACGCTCAGATACAGCACCGGCGGCATCTGCCAGGCCCGCGCGATCAACCAGGCCGCCAGCGCGGCCAGCGCGAGCCCGCTGCCCAGCGCCGCCACACCCCAGGCGATCGCCACCACGACCCGCCACGGCGACAGCGCCAGCAACTGCCACATCTCCCGCAGATCCCGCACCAGCGACCCGCGCCCGGAACCCCCACGCACCGCACCGATTCCACTCATGACACCGACACCCCCGCCACCCCACGAACCACCGCACCGCCCCGGCCTCGGCCCTCCGAGCCCGCTTCACCGCCCGATCCCCCTTCGGCACCGACCGCGCCGCACCCGCAGGTTGCGGCGCTACCGCTCCAGGTGGCCTCACCGCATTCACCGGTGGTGTCCGCCGGACTGTCCGGCAACACACGCTCTGTGTCCGCTGCCACCCGTCCACCATCCGCGACTTCGCCGCGCGACTCCGCGCCGACATCGGTCGGCCGGGCGCCGTGGTCGCGGTCGGTGCACTCGCTGTCGATGCCGTTGTCCGGCAAGGTATCGGGCGACGTGCTGGTGCCGGGCACAGCCGGCGGACCGGGGTCGTCGGAGGCGCCTGCGCCGGGCGCGCTGCTTCCCTCCACCTCCACGACGACGTCGGCGGCGGCCAGCACGGTCGGGCGATGACCGATGACGACGACGGTCGCGCCCGCGGCGGCGAGGGCGCGCAGGGTGGCCAGCACCCGCTGTTCGCTGTGGGAGTCGAGGTGTGCGGTGGGTTCGTCGAGCAGGAGGATGGGGCGGCGGGCGGCCAGCACGCGGGTGAGGGCGAGGCGTTGGCGCTGGCCGAGGGACAGGCCGAGGCCGCCCTGGCCGACCCTGGTGTCCCAGCGGTCGGGGAGTTCGTCGAGCACCGCGTCGAATCCCGTCGCGGCGCTGATCTCGTCGAGGTCGGTGGCGGAGTGCGCGCCGAGCAGTGCGATGTTCTCGCGCAGGGTGCCCGGGACCAGCACCGGACGCTGGGGCAGCCAGGCGATGCGGGCCCACCAGCTGTCCGGGTCGAGGGTGCGGACGTCGGCGCCGTCGACGAGGATCGCGCCCGCCTCGGGCGAGATCAGGCCCAGAATCGCTTGCAGCGTGGTCGATTTGCCGCACCCGTTCGGTCCGGTGAGCACCGTGACCAGGCCCGGGGCCAGTTCAGCGGTCAGGCGATCCGGCGCGTTCCCGGATCGCGCGGCGATGGTCAACCCGCGCACCGCGATTCGCGAACCCCTGCCGTCGGCACGCCCAGCATCGCCCCCGGGCTCGATCGCTTCGGCGCCCTCGACGCCTATCCCGGGTTCACCCGCGACGGCGTCTTCGGCCCCACCGATCGCGCGGGCGCCGGGAACCGCCCCGCCGGACCGGGAGCCCATCGAATCCGTCTGCCCAGGAGCCGAATTCGCCAGCACCGCGAAGGCCTTGTCCGCCGCCGCCATCCCGTCCTGCGCCGCGTGGAACTTCTCCCCCACCTGCCGCAGCGGCCAGTACACCTCCGGCGCGAGGATCAGCGCGACGAGCCCGGCGTACAACGTCATCTCGCCGTAGACCAGCCGCAGACCGATGGCGACGGCGATCAGGGCGACGCTCAGGGTCGCCAGCGATTCCAGCACCATCGAGGACAGGAAGGCGATCCGCAGCGCCCGCATGGTCCGCCGGCGCAGCGAATCCCCCAGTGCCCGGACCTGATGCACCATGCTCGGCCCGTCGGGTCCCTCGCGGCCGAGGGCGCGCAGTGTCGGCATCCCGGCGAACAGGTCGAGGAGCTGGTCGGACAGGCGCGTGGTCGCGGCGAGGGTCGCCTCGGCACGGCCCTGGGTGAGCAGGCCGATGAGAATCATGAACAGCGGGATCAGCGGCACCGTGATGATGGCGATGAGCGCCGAGGTCGGATCGTGGAAGGCGATGACCACCACCACGATCGGCGGCACCAGGCAGGCCAGCAGCAGGGCGGGCAGATAACCGGTGAACCAGCCGCGCAACCCGCTGAGCCCGTTCCCGACGACCACCGCGATCTCGGTCCGGCGGGCGTCGAGTTCGCGGGGCGGCAGCTCGGCTCCGGCCCGCAGCACCGCCGACTCGAGCTCGGCGACCACCGTGGCGCCTGCCCGATGCGCCAGCCGCGCCTGCCACCAGCTCGCCGCCGTGCGCACCGCGATCGCGACCACGAGGCCGATCAATTCGCCCGTCCACGCGGCGAACTCACGCTTGCCGGGATCGGTGATCACCCCCGCGAGCACCCGGCCGAGCAGCACCGCCATCGCCACGATCGTGGCCGTGATGACCAGCGCGAGCAGCACCGACACCACCAGGTGCGGCCGCACCGAGCGGGCGTAGCGCCACAGCCGAGGGTCGACGGGCGGACGACGGCCTGCGCTCTCGCGCGCTGCGGCCGACCCGGCCGCGTCCGCCCGTGCCATCGCTCAGTCCTTGCTGCTCAGCGGCAGCCCGGTCGGCGCCGGAATCTGCTCGACGGTCAGCCGCTTGCGGAACACCCAGTACGTCCAGCCCTGGTAGACCAGCACCACCGGGGTGGCCAGCACGGCGGCCCAGCTCATCACCTTCAGCGTGTAGGCGCTGGAGGAGGCGTTGTAGATGTTCAGGTCGTACAGCGGGCTGATGGTCGAGGGCAGCACGTTCGGGTACATCGAGCCGACGATGAGCACGGTCGCCGAGGCCACGGTGAGCGTGGTGCCCACGAAGGCCCAGCCGTCGCGCCCGGCCACGTTCGCCGCGCCGGCGAGCACCAGGCCGAGCACGGCCGCGCCCAGCGCCGCCCAGGTCCAGCCGGCACCGTAGGCGAGCTGGGTCCACAGCCCGAACGCGCCGACGATCACCGCGGTCGGCACCAGCAGCAGCCGGACGATGCGCTGCGCGTCGTCGCGGACCTCGCCGCCGGTCTTGAGGACCAGGAACACCGCGCCGTGCAGCGCGAACAGGATGCCGGTCGCCAGGCCGCCGAGCAGGGCGTACGGGCTGAGCAGGTCCCAGACCGAACCGACGATCTGGCGCTTGTCGTTCAGCGGCACGCCGCGCACCAGGTTCGCGAACACCCAGCCCCAGGCCAGCGCCGGGATCCAGGAGCCGATCCCGATGCCGATGTCGCACCAGGTCCGCCACTTCGGATCGTTGATCTTGGCGCGGTACTCGATCGCGCAGATCCGCAGGATCAGCGCGACCAGCAGCAGCAACAGCGCCAGGTAGAACCCGGAGAACATGCTCGCGTACCACTCGGGGAACGCCGCGAACATCGCGCCGCCCGCGGTGATCAGCCACACCTCGTTGGCGTCCCACACGGGACCGATGGTGTTGAGCACCACGCGCCTGCGGGCATCGGAGCCCTTGCCGATGATCGGCATCAGCATGCCGACGCCGAAGTCGAAGCCCTCCAGCACGAAGTAGCCGGTGAAGAGCACGCCGATCAGGACGAACCAGAATTGCTGCAGATCCATCACCGGCTCCTAGTAAGCGAAGGAAAGTTGCTCGACGGCAGGCTCTTCCGGTTTGCGATGCCTGCCGGTGTCCGGGCCGTCGGGCCCGTCGCCCGGGGTCGGCGGCGTCGGCTCGTCCGGCCCGGCGATCGTGTACCGGCGGATCAGGTAGAACCACACCACCGCCAGCACGCCGTAGAGCAGGGTGAACACGATCAGCGAGAAGATCACCGTCGCCGGGGCGTGGTCGGAGACGGCCTGCTGCACCGTCATCCGGATGTTCGGGTCGCCGGTCGGGTTGGGCACCACCGCCCACGGCTGACGGCCCATCTCGGTGAACACCCAGCCCGCGCTGTTGGCCAGGAAGGGCGTGGGAATCGCGATCAGGCTCAGCCAGGAGAACCAGCGTTGGTCGGGCACCCGGCCGCCGCGGGTCACCCAGAAGCCGACGAGCAGCAGCAGCACCGAACCGGCGGCCAGGCCGATCATGGCGCGGAAGGACCAGTAGGTGACGAACAGGTTCGGCCGGTAGTCGCCGGGACCGTACTTGACGGTGTAGGTCTGCTGGAGGTCGACGACGCCGTCGAGGGTGACGTCGGTGAACTGGCCCTCGGCCAGGTACGGCAGCACGTAGGGCACCTCGAGCACGTGGGTGACGCTGTCGCAGTTGTTGTGGGTGCCGACGGTCAGGATGGAGAAGTCGGGGTCGGTCTGGGTGTGGCACAGCGATTCCGCCGAGGCCATCTTCATCGGCTGCTGTTGGAACATCAGCTTGCCCTGGATGTCGCCGGTGAAGATCACCGCGACACCGGCCAGCGCGACGACCACCAGCGAGGCCCGCCCCACCGGCCGCCACATGGTGCGCGCGTCCTCGAGTTTCGCCGGGTCGCCGCTGCGCGCGTTGCGCACCATCCACCAGCCGGCGATCCCGGCGACGAAGGTGCCCGCGGTGAGGAACGCGCCCGCGACGACGTGCGGGAACGCGGCCAGCGTCGTGTTGTTGGTGAGCAGCGCCCAGATGCTTTCCAGCTCAGCGCGTTTGGTCTCGGGGTTGTAGCGCGCGCCGACCGGGTGCTGCATGAACGAGTTCGCGGCGACGATGAAGTAGGCCGAGGCGTTCACACCGAAGGCGACGATCCAGATGGTCGCCAGGTGCACCAGTTTCGGGAGCCGGGTCCAGCCGAAGATCCACAGGCCGATGAACGTCGACTCCATGAAGAAGGCAATGAGCGCTTCCAGCGCCAGTGGCGCGCCGAAGATGTCGCCGATGAAGCGGGAGTACTCGCTCCAGTTCATGCCGAACTGGAATTCCTGGACGATGCCGGTCGCGACACCGATGGCGAAGTTGATCAGGAACAGTTTGCCGAAGAACTTCGTGAGCCGGTACCAGTGTTCCTTGCCGGTGATCACCCAGGCGGTCTGCATCATGGCGATCAGCGGCGCGAGGCCGATGGTCAGCGGAACGAAGATGAAGTGATAGACGGTGGTGATACCGAATTGCCACCGGGAGACGTCCACAATGTCCATCCGACCCTCCAGCTTCTACTACGACAAGTCGTAGTAGATCGTACGCCTGGATCTACCGCTGGTGAGCGTGACAACCGCCACGACACGCCGGAAAATTGCTGCACGATTGGATATACGCGGTCCGACCGGGCGATCCCGGCGCCGCAGGGGCACGCCCACCCGTGCCCCTCACACGACTCACCAGTCGCCGATGGTCCCCGGCCGTTCGATCCCCAGATCCACCATATCGATGATTTCCTGCGCATTGTCCGGTGCCGACATGCGTACGCCGTCGAGCTGGTTCACCCGCGCGGCCAGCGTGATGCTCGACAGCAGCCAGATGCTGTCGCAGTCGAACAGGTCGGCGGTGAACAGCGACTGGTACTTGCACTCCCAGCCCTGCTTCTCCGCGACCGCGAACAGCGAACGCTGCGTGACCCCGGGCAGCACTCCGCTCTTGGCTGGCGGGGTGATGAGCTGCTTGTCACGGGCGATCACCACAGTCGAGCGCGGGCCCTCGAGCACGCGGTGCTCGGTGCTGTGGAAGATCACGTCCTCGGCGCCCATCCGGCGGGCGAAGCGCAGCGCGGCCATATTGGTCGCGTAGGACAGCGTCTTCGCGCCGAGCAGCTGCCACGGCGCCGCCTGGGCGAGGTCGACCGAGATGCCACGGGCCAGCGACATCACCTTGACGCCTTCGGCGCGGGCGGTCGCGACGCGGGCCGGTACCGGGGAGACGAGCACGTACGCGGTGGGCTTGGGGTCGGTCGAGGTCAGACCGGTCGGCGCGTCGTATTCCGAGTCGCGGCCGCGGGTGTAGATGAGCCGCAGCATGCCCTCTTCCTCGGAGCCCCATTCCTTGACCGCGACCTCCACCGCGGAGCGCCATTTCGACAGCCCCGGCTCCGGCAGATCCAGCGCCTGCGCCGACCGCCGCAGCCTGGCCAAGTGGAATTCCAGCGCGGTCGCCGTGCCGCCGCGCACCAAAATAGTTTCGAAGACGCCATCGCCGCGCAGTGCGCCGATGTCGTCGGCATAAAGCGACGGCGCGTCCGCATCAGCGACCGCGCCGTCGAGTGTCACAAGAACCCGTTCTCCCATGTGACGAGCGTAGGCGTTATCGGTCCGTTATGCCTACGGCTGCGCACATTGGGGCATGCTCGGACGCCCGGCTGCGGCGTGTGTCGGTAGACGCGCCTACAGTGGTCGATGTGTCGGTGGTTGTCGCCCCCAGTCCTGTTCTCCACACTCCGGGTGCCGTCGCGGGCGCTCCGGGTTCCCCGGACGCCGCCGTCGCCTGGCATTACGGCGATCCGTTCGGCGAACAGAAGGCCGCCGCGCAGCGGGTCGCGGTGGTCGATCGCTCGCATCGCAGCGTCGCCAGGATCACCGGCGCCGAGCGCCTGAGCTGGCTGCACACCATCACCAGCCAGCACATCGCCGCGCTGCCCGACGGGCACAGCGCCGAGAATCTGGACCTCGACCTCAACGGCCGGGTGCTGCACCACTTCGTACTCACCGATCTCGACGGCACCGTCTGGCTCGACACCGAGGCCGAGCGCGGCGCCGACCTGCTGTCGTTCCTCCAGAAGATGGTCTTCTGGGCCGACGCCAAGCCCGAGGCCGCGCCCGACTACGCCGTGCTGAGCCTGCTCGGTCCCCGCGTCGCGACGCTGCTCGACGCGCTCGGTGTCGAGGCGCTGCCCGAGGTGTACGCCGCCGTCGCCCTGCCGGGCGGCGGTTTCCTGCGCCGCATGCCGTGGCCGAGCGCCGATTCCTTCGATCTCGTCGTCCCCCGCGCCGAGCTCACCACCTGGTGGACCAAGCTCACCCAGGCCGGGGCCGAGCCCGCGGGGATGTGGGCGTTCGAGGCCCTGCGGGTGGCCGAGCTGCGGCCCCGGATCGGCGTCGACACCGACGAGCGCACCATCCCGCACGAGGCCCGCTGGATCGGCGACGTCGACGAGCACGGCGCGGTGCACCTGAACAAGGGCTGCTACCGCGGCCAGGAGACGGTCGCCCGGGTGCACAATCTGGGCAAGCCGCCGCGCAACCTGGTGCTGTTGCACCTGGACGGTTCCGCCGACGAACGCCCCGCCGTCGGCGACGACGTCACCGCGGGTGGCCGCACGGTCGGCAGGCTCGGCACGGTCGTCGACCACTACGAACTCGGCCCGATCGCGCTGGCGCTGATCAAACGGTCGGTCCCCGCGGGCACCGAACTGGTGGTCGGCTCCATGGCCGCCGCCATCGACCCCGACTCGATCCCCGCCGACGATGTCGTGCAGGCGGGCCGGGCCGCTGTCGACCGGCTGCGCGGGCGATGAGCCGCGAGCTCATGCGTGTCGGTGACACCGGCCGGGTCGAGGCCGTGTGCGTCGTGCACGCCGAACTCGAGGTGCGTACCCGCGTCGGCCGCACCGCGATCGACAAGCGCCCGGTCGACGGGCGAGTCGCGGTCGGCGTGCTGGGCTTGGCCGGCGACCACGTCTGCGACACCGTCAACCACGGCGGCGTGCACCAGGCCGTCTACGCCTACGCCGACGAGGACGCCCGCCGCTGGGCGAGCGAACTCGACCGCGAGCTTCCCGCGGGCTGGTTCGGCGAGAACCTGCGGCTGAGCGGGCTCCCGATCAGCGACGCGGTGCTCGGCGCGCACCTGGCCATCGGCGACACCCTGCTCGAGGTCAGCGCCCCGCGCGTCCCGTGCTCGACCTTCCAGCAGTGGGCGGGTGAGCGGCAGTGGGTCAAGCGCTTCACGCTCCAGTCCGATACCGGCGCCTACTTCCGGGTCCTCACCGAGGGCACGATCGGCGCGGGTGACGAGGTCCGCGTGGTCGCGGTGCCCGGCCACGGCATCACCGTGCGCGATCTGTTCACCGGCGCCGACCCCGCCCTGCTGGAGCGCCTGCGCACCGAGGAGCCGACCATCTCCGACGATGTCCGCATGCAGATCGACCGGCACACCCGGACCCGGGCCGGCGTCACCGTGGAGGTCAGCCCATGAGCGTGGAACTGGTCGAGGTGGTCCGTTCGGGCTTCCGGGAGTGCGTGCACCGCGGATCGGTGGTCGTGCTCGACGCCGACGGCACGCCGACGCTCGAACTCGGCGAGGTGCACGGCCCGATCTTCCCCCGCTCGACCAACAAGCCGATGCAGGCGTTGACCCTGCTGCGCAACGGTTTCGACCCCGTCGACGACGCCGAGCTGGCCGTGGCCACCGCCTCCCATTTCGGCGAGCCCGACCACATCGTCCTGGTCCGCAGGCTGCTCGACCGCTACGGCTTCACCCCGTCCGACCTCGCCTGCCCGCCCGACCTGCCCTTCGAGGAACGGGCCCGCGCCGCCGCGCTCACCGGCTCGGGTCCGAGCCCGCTGTACATGAACTGCTCGGGCAAACACGCGGCGATGCTGGCCACCTGCGTGATCAACGACTGGCCGCGCACCGGGTATCTCGAGGTCGAGCACCCGTTGCAGCAGGCCGTGCTCGCCACCGTCGCCGACGTCACCGGCGAACCGGAGACCGACCTGGGCATCGACGGCTGCGGCCTGCCGATCGTGCCCGTCTCGCTGATCAATCTCGCGCGCGCGTTCGCCGGCTTCACCACGGCCGAGCCCGGTACCGCGCCGCGCCGGATCGCCGATGCCGTTCGGGCGAATCCGCGAGTGATTTCGGGCACGAAGGGCCCGGACCTGCTGGCCATGGCGGCCACCCCCGGCCTGTTCTGCAAGATCGGCGCCGACGGTGTGCACGCCGGCGCGCTGCCCGACGGCAGGGCCTTCGCGTACAAGATCGACGACGGTCACGACCGGGCCCGGATGCCGCTGACGCTGGCGATTCTGCGCAGACTCGGGGTCGACTGGACCGACCAGCACACCGAGCTCGCGGCCACCGCGGTGCTCGGCGGCGACGCCAGAGTCGGCGTCATCCGCGCGATCCCGGGCGTGCTCTGAGACCAGGCGGTCTGGGCGAAGAAGGGGCAAACGGCGGCGGTTCGGCAGTTCTTCACCCACTCCTGGGAGCGCGACCGTCTAACACACGCTAAAGTGTCTGTCAGGAAGAGTATTAATTCGAACGGGGCCGCCAACAAACCCCAGGCCGCCCCGCAGTGACGCGAGGGGGTCAGCCATGGGCCGTGGCCGGGCTAAGGCAAAGCAGACCAAAGTCGCACGTGAGCTCAAGTACAGCTCCGCGCCGACCGACTTCGCGAGCCTTCAGCGCGAGCTGTCGGATAGCACTCCGCTCCACTCCCAACCAAGGAGTGGCGGCGTACTTTCCGATGAGCACGACGCAGACGATTCGCCGTCCCGTTGGAACAACGAGGACGACGACTACGACAGCTGGCGTCGCTGATCGAACGCCGGTGAAAAGGGGGAGGCCACGCGGCCTCCCCCTTCAACCGTTGTTCCGGCAGCGACCCAGGCTCGCAGCAGTACGGCGAACATCCGAATAGACGACGAGCGTCCTGTGCACACACAGGACGCTCGTCGTGTTCGCCGCCTCGGGACCCCGACCGCCCCGAGCCGACGGGCACCTACCCCACTCGTGAGGGATAGCCGTTCCTACGGCGAACAAAACACGCCGTTGCAAAGACGTGAGCCGGGTCGCGGCGGCGACCCGGCTCAGGTGGTGGACGGAGTGCGTCAGAACCTGGGGTGATCGCCCAGCAGCACGGCGCGCGGGGCGTCGGCGTCGGCGGCCTTCTTGACCTGGCCCAGGGTCCAGCAGTCGATGTGGCGGGCGGTGAGCACCGCCAGCGCGCGATCGGCGTCCTCGGGCGCGACGATGGCGACCATGCCGACGCCCATGTTGAACGTCTTCTCCATCTCGACCCGCTCGACCCGGCCGCGCTGAGCGATCATCTTGAACACCGGCGCCGGGTTCCAGGTGCCGCGGTCCAGTTCGGCGACCAGGCCGGCGGGCAGCACGCGCGCCAGGTTGGCGGCCAGGCCACCACCGGTGACGTGCGAGAAGGTGCGCACATCGGTCTCGGCGATCAGCGCCAGGCAGTCCTTGGCGTAGATGCGGGTCGGCTCGAGCAGTTCCTCACCGAGGGTGCGGCCGAACTCCTCGACATAGCCGGTCAGCGACATCCGGTCGATGTCGAGCAGGACCTTGCGGGCCAGGCTGTAGCCGTTGGAGTGCAGGCCCGAGGAGCCCATCGCGATGACGACGTCGCCGGGGCGCACGCGGTCGGGGCCGAGCACCGAGTCGGCCTCGACGACGCCGACGCCGGTGGCGGACAGGTCGTAGTCGTCGGGGTCCATCAGGCCCGGGTGCTCCGCGGTCTCGCCGCCGAGCAGCGCGCAGCCTGCCTTGATGCAGCCCTCGGCGATGCCGGAGACCAGCTCGGCGACCTTCTCCGGGACGACCTTGCCGATGGCGATGTAGTCCTGCAGGAACAGCGGCTCGGCGCCACAGACCACCAGGTCGTCGACGACCATGGCGACCAGGTCGAGGCCGACGGTGTCGTGCTTGTCCAGCGCCTGGGCGACGGCGATCTTCGTGCCGACACCGTCGGTCGACGCGGCCAGCAGCGGCTCGCGGTATCCGCCCTTGAGGGCGAACAGGCCGGCGAAGCCGCCTAGCCCACCCTGCACCTCGGGTCGGCTGGCCTTCTTCGCCAATGGTCCGAACAATTCGACGGCGCGGTCACCGGCTTCGATGTCCACGCCTGCCGCGGCGTAGGAAGCGCCGGCACCGCTGGGGGTCTGTTCAGTCATTGTGGGGGAAAGCTCCAAACCGAATCGGCGGACAGATGCCTAGTAACTCTAAGTGATCCGCCGGTTCAGCTGTCGTTCGGCTCCTGCCCCCGACTCGCCCGCTGCGCTCCCTCATGTGCTCATTGTTCCAGCTCCGTGGCGAAAGTGGCGGCGATCTCAGCTCGGCGACCGCGCTGTTGGACGGGGTCGGGAACCGGAACCGCGGCGACGAGACGGCGGGTGTACTCGTGGCGCGGATGGCGCAGGATCTGTTCGTTGTCGCCTTCCTCGACGCAGGATCCCTCGCGCAGCACCATGATCCGATCGGCGAGCTGGTCGACGACGGCGAGATCGTGGCTGATGAACAGGCAGGCCCAGCCGCACTCGCGTTGCAGCTGCGCGAACAGCTCGAGCACCGCGGCCTGCACCGAGACGTCGAGCGCGCTGGTCGGCTCGTCGGCCACCAGCAGGTCCGGATCGAGCACCAGCGCCCTGGCCAGGCTGGCCCGCTGCCGCTGCCCACCGGACAGCTCGTGTGGGTAGCGCTTCTCGGTGCCCGCGGGCAGCTGGACGTCGTCGAGCAACGTCCTGACCCTGGCCGCGATGGCGGCCCGGTCGCCGGTGCGGTGCACCACCATCGGCTCGGCCACGCACTCGCCGATCGTCAGGCGCGGGTTGAGCGAGCCGGCCGGGTCCTGGAACACGAACCCGAAGCGCCGTCGGATCGGGCGCAGCTTGCGCTGGGACAGCTCGGCGATGTCCTGCCCGCGGATCAGCACCCGCCCCGAGGTCGGCCGTTGCAGCGCCGCCACGCACCGGCCGATCGTCGACTTGCCCGATCCCGACTCCCCGACCAGCCCGAGGGTCTCCCCCGGCCGGATCCGCAGGCTCACCCCGTCGACGGCCCGGAACGCGGGGCGTCCGAACGGCCCAGGGAACTGGACGACCAGATCGCGCACCTCGAGCACCGGCTCGGCCTCGGGGTCGATCGCCGGCCGCTCGATGGTCGCCGCGCCCAGATGCGGGACGGCATCGAGCAGCGCCCTGGTGTACTCGGCGCGCGGGCTGGCGAACAGCTCGTGCACCGGCGCCTGTTCGACGACCTCGCCCGCCCGCATCACCACCACCCGGTCGGCCAGGTCGGCGACCACACCCATGTTGTGGGTGATCAGCACGATCGCGCTGCCCAGCCGGTCGCGCAGGTCGCGCAGCAGTTCCAGGATCTCGGCCTGCACGGTGACGTCGAGCGCGGTGGTCGGCTCGTCGGCGATGATCACCTTGGGCTCGCAGGCGATGGCGATCGCGATCATCACCCGCTGCTTCTGCCCGCCGGAGAGCTGATGCGGGTAGTAGTCGACCCGGTGCTCCGGATCGGGGAGCCCGACCGTGCGCAACAGCTCGATCGCCTTGGCACGGGCGTCCTTGCGGCTCGTCCCGCTGTGCGCGCGCAGGGCTTCGCAGATCTGGAAGCCCGCGGTGAACAGGGGATCCAGCGCGCGGGCGGGTTCCTGGAAGACCATCGAGACCTCGCCGCCGCGCAGCGCGGTCAGCTGCTTCTCGGTCATCGAGGTCACCGCGCGGTCGCCCAGGGTGACCAGCCCGCGCACCTGGGCGGTGTGCGGCAGCAGCCCGATCGCGGTGCGCGAACTGACCGACTTCCCCGAGCCGGACTCGCCGACGATGGCGAGCACCTCGCCGGGGAACACCTCGTAGGACACCTCGCGCACGGCCGCGACCGGCCCGCTGTCGGTGGCGAAGGTCACCGACAGTCCCGACACCGACAGCGCGGGTGTTCGGGTTGCGGTCTCAGTCATCGGCCGTCTCCTTCTCGTCCACCGTGGTGACCGCGCGCCGGGTCCGCAGCAGCGGGTTCAGTGTCTCGTCGATGCTCTCCCCGACCAACGTCATCCCGAGCACGACGAGCACGATCGCGGTGCCGGGGAAGATCGAGGTCCACCAGATCCCGTTGGACACGTCGTTGAGCGCCTTGTTCAGGTCGTAGCCCCACTCGGCGGCCTGGGTCGGCTCGATGCCGAAGCCGAGGAAGCCGAGCGCGGCCAGCGTCAGGATGGCGTCGGCGGCGTTGATGGTGATGATCACCGGCAGCGAGCCGGTGACGTTGGACAGGATGTGCCGGAACATGATTCGCGCCGTCGAGGCGCCGGTGACCCGCGCCGCGTCCACGTACGGCTCGGTCTTCACCGCCACCGTCGCGTTGCGCACGACCCGGAAGTACTGCGGCACATAGACGACCGTGATCGCGATCGCCGCCGACAGCATGCCGCCGAGACTGCTCGACGTGCCGCCCGCGACGACGATCGACACCACGATCGCCAGCAGCAGCGTCGGGAACGCGTAGATGGCGTCCATGACCAGCACCAGCACCCGGTCCACCCAGCGCCCGACGTACCCCGACAGCAGCCCCAGCGGCACGCCGACCAGCAGCGAGAGCACCACCGCGATCACGATCACCAGCAGCGCGGTGCGCGCGCCGAACAGCACCCGGGAGAACACGTCCTCGCTGCGCACCGAGGTACCGAACCAGTGCTCGGCCGATGGCCCCTGCTGTGGCACGAAAGCCACACCGTCGGCGCTGTTCTGGGCCAGCCCATACGGCGCGAGCAGCGGCGCGAACACCGCGACGAAGACGAAGCCGGTGACCAGCACCAGCCCCGTGATCAGCGTGATCCGTTGCAGCCCAGCGGTCATCGACAGCAGCCCGGCGCCCGGTATCCGGCGCCGCTTCACCGTTGCGGTGCTCATCAGAACCTCACCCTCGGGTCGATCAGCGCGACGACGGCGTCGACGACGAAACTCATCACCGCGACCAGCAACGCGATGAACGCGACAATGCCCTGCACCGCGATGAAGTCCCGCGCCCGCAGATACTCGGCGAGCTGATAGCCCAGGCCCTTCCACTCGAAGGTGGTCTCGGTGAGCACCGCGCCGCCGAGCATCATCGCGATGCACATCCCCATCACCGTGATGATCGGGATCAGCGCGTTGCGCATCGCGTGCCTGCCGGTGACCACCCGTGCGGACAGTCCGCGCGCTCGCGCCGCCTCGACGAAATCGCTGCGCAGCGTCTGGATCAGGTTCACCCGCACCAGCCGCAGGAAGATGCCGCCGGTGAGCAGGCCGAGCGCGACGGCGGGCAGCACCGCGTGCTCGAGTACGTCGAGCACGTAGGACGGTTCGCCGTACAGGATCGAGTCGATGATCAGGATGTTCGTCTTCGGCGAGACGTGCTGGAGCGCGAGTTCCACGTCGGTGCTCGCCCGCCCGCCGACCGGGAACCAGCCCAGCCACACCGAGAAGATCAGCTTGAGCAGCATGCCGACGAAGAACACCGGGGCCGCGTAGGCCAGCACCGCGGCGAACCGCAGCACCGCGTCCGACGTCGAATCCCGATGCGTCGCCGCGTATCTGCCCAGCGGCACACCGATCGCGAAGGCGACCAGCAAGCCCCAGAACACCAGCTCGAACGTAGCGGCGCCGTAGGTGATCACCACATCGCCGATCGCCTGATTGTCCTGGGTCCGCCCGAAATCGCCGTGCAGGAAGCCGGTGATGTACTCCCAGTACTGGGTCAGGATCGGTCGATTGAGCCCCGCGGCCTCCTTGCGCTGCTCGATCTGATCCTGGGTCAGCCTGCCGCCCATGGCCGCGCTGATCGGGTCACCGATCACCCGCATCAGGAAGAACACCACCGTCACCAGCAACCACGCGGTCGGCAGGATCAGCAGCAGCCGGATCAGCAGGTACCGCAGCAGAGCCACCTGGCGGGAACCCCCGCCGCGCGTCCACCCGAAACGCCGCACCCGGATCAGCGATCCGGATGCGGCGGGAACGTCACTCACTTGCTCAGTACCGTGAACCGGAACTTGAAGGAGCCGTCGAGGGTCTGATCGACGCCGGAGACGCCGGGCTTGGACACCGCGACCTGCTTACCCGAGAGCAACGGGAGCGTGGGCAGGAAGTTCTGCGCCAGATCGGTCTGGATCTTGCGCAACAGCTCGACCCGCTTGGCCGGATCGGCTTCGGTGGTCTCGGCGGTCAGCTGGGCGTTGATGCCGGGATTCTCGAAGTGCGACTGCAGGAAGTTGTTCGGGCCGAAGAACGGCGAGAGGTAGTTGTCGGCGTCCGGGAAGTCCGGGAACCAGCCGAACTGGTACATCGGGTAGCCGTCGGAGGCCCGTTCCTTCTGGTAGGTCACCCATTCGGTGGACTGCAGGTTCACCTTGAACAGGCCGGAGGCCTCGAGCTGGGACTTCACCGCGGCGTACTCCTCGGAGGAGCTGGAACCGTAGTGGTCCGGGTTGTACTGCAGGTTGAGCGTCACCGGCGTGGCCACGCCCGCGTCGGCGAGGAACTTCGCCGCCAGCGTCTTGTCCGGCTTGGCGCCGTAGAGCTGCTTGAGCGGCTCGGCCGCACCCGTCATCCCCTGCGGGACATAGCCGTACGCGGGCTGATAGGTGTTCTTGTACACCGCCGAGGCCAGCGCCTCGCGGTCCACCGAGGACGCCAGCGCCTTGCGCACGGCCAGCTTCTGCTCGGGGGTGTTGCCCGGCATGGTGTTCATGTTGAACACGATGTAGCGCAGCTCGCCGCCGGGACCGTCGGTCACCTTCACCTTGGAGTCGGCACGCAGGGAGTCGATGTCGGTGGGCGTGAACGAGCGGTAGCCGACGTCGATGGCGCCGTTCTGCAGGTCCAGTTTGAGGTTGTCGGAGGTGGCGTAGTACTTGGTCGAGACCGTGGAGTTCTTCGGCGTGCCGAGGATGCCCTGGTAGTCCGGGTTGGCCTGGTATTCGACCAGCTTGTTCTTGTCGTAGCTGGTGATCGTGTACGGGCCGGAATAGCCCTTGCCCTGGACGACTTCGTCGTCGGTGGCGACCTTGTCGGCGGGGAACACCCGCTCGTCGACGATCGGTCCGGCCTGGGTCGGCAGGATCGTCGGGAAGGTCTGATCGTTGGCGACCTTCAGCGTGAAGGCGACGGTGAGATCGTCGACCACCTCGGTCTTGTCGAGGTTGCCGAGCAGCGAGGCGGGACCGTGCGGATCGTTGATCTTCAGCATCCGGTCGAAGGAGAACTTGACGCTCTTGGCGGTCAACGGATTTCCGCTGGCGAATTTCAGCCCGGATTTGATCTTGCACGTGTACACGGTGGGCGTGCTGAACTCACACTTCTCCGCCGCGTCGGGCTTGGGCGTGGTGTCGCCGGGCGCGAAATTCAGCAGATACGAATAGATCTGGTTCTCCACCAGCAGCGAGCCGTTGTCGTAGGCCGCCGCCGGGTCGAGCGAGAAGATCTTGTCCGTCGTGCCGACGACCAGCCCCGCCCCGGACCCCGCCTCATCGGTGCGCCCCGAACCGCAGCCCGCCAGCGCGGCCGCGACCACCGCCGCGACACCTACTGCGGCAACTTGTTTCGCGCGATTCCTGCGGGCGCTCATTGCACTGTTCAACATCAGGTCCCATTCTCGAACGCCGCGTCGTCGCCGCGCCTGGATCACAGGAGCGGCGACCACGCGGTGAGCCAGCGATATATCGGGGGACCGTACAGGCGAACCATTACCGCCCAGTTTCAAATCGGGCGAAAAATTGCGGGGATGTTATGAACTAATCTTACGTAATTATCGTTGACCGGAATTATTCACGTACACAACGCAAAAGGGGCCGATCAGGTTTATCCTGACCGGCCCCTGCTGGACTGCGACGCGGCGCTACGGCCTGCTCAGCGCGTCGACATTGACGTTCTCGCCCAGCAGCTTCGCCTCCGGCTGACCCGAGAGCATGCCCTCGAGGACGTTCTTGCCGATGGCCGCTTCCTGCGGCAGCGGGATCGGGTAGTCGCCGGTGAAGCAGGCGGTGCACAGCCGAGTGGCCGGCTGCTCGGTGGCGGCGATCATGCCCTCGGTGGAGATGTAGCCGAGGCTGTCGGCGCCGATCGAGCGGCGCACGTTCTCGACCATGTCGACGTAGCTGTCGTCGGCGCCCGTGCCGTTGGCGATCAGCTCCGCGCGCGAGGCGAAGTCGATGCCGTAGAAGCAGGGCCACTTCACCGGCGGCGAGGCGATGCGGACGTGGATCTCCAGCGCGCCCGCCTCCCGCAGCATGCGAATCAGCGCGCGCTGGGTGTTGCCGCGCACGATCGAGTCGTCGACGACGATGAGCCGCTTGCCGCGGATCACCTCGCGCAGCGGGTTGAGCTTGAGCCGGATGCCGAGCTGGCGGATGGTCTGGCTCGGCTGGATGAAGGTGCGGCCCACATAGGCGTTCTTCATCAGGCCCTGGCCGTAGGGAATGCCGGAGCCCTGCGCGTAGCCGACCGCGGCGGGCGTGCCCGACTCGGGCACCGGGATCACCAGATCGGCCTCGATCGGATGCTCCTTGGCCAGCTTGCGGCCGATCTCCACGCGGGTGGAGTGCACCGAGCGGCCGGCGATGGTGGTGTCGGGGCGAGCCAGGTACACGTACTCGAAGACGCAACCCTTGGGCTCGGGGTTGGCGAAGCGCATCGAGCGCACGCCGTCGGAGTCGATGGCCAGCAGCTCGCCCGGCTCGATCTCGCGGACGAACGCGGCGCCGACGATGTCGAGCGCGGCGGTCTCGGAGGCGACCACCCAGCCGCGGTCGAGCCTGCCCAGCACCAGCGGGCGCACGCCGTGCGGGTCACGCGCGGCGTAGAGGGTGTGCTCGTCCATGAAGGTCAGGCAGAACGCGCCGCGCAGTTGCGGCAGCAGCTCCATCGCGGCCTGCTCGATGCTCGAGTCGGCGGCGGCGTGCGCCAGCAGCGCGGTGACGATATCGGAATCGGAGGTCGCGCCGGTCATCTGCGGGCGACCGTCGATCACGCCCGCTCCGATCAGGCCCAATTCGCGTGCGCGACCGGCCAGTTCGGCGGTGTTGACCAGGTTGCCGTTGTGGCCGAGCGCCAGGCCGGAGCCGACGGCGGTGGTGCGGAAGATCGGCTGCGCGTTCTCCCAGGTGACGCCACCGGTGGTGGAGTAGCGACAGTGACCGACGGCGATATGCCCCGGCATCGCGCCTAGCGTCTGCTCGTCGAAGACCTGGGAGACCAGGCCGAGATCCTTGAAGACCAGGATCTGGGAGCCGTCGGAGACGGCGATACCGGCCGCCTCCTGCCCGCGATGCTGCAGGGCGTAGAGGCCGTAGTAGGTGAGCTTGGCGACGTCCTCATCGGGAGCCCAGACGCCGAAGACGCCACACTCCTCGCGGGGCTCGTTCTCGGGCTCGTGGGGGTCATTCACCGTTTGCTCCCTGTTCGGGCGGGCTGGGGGCACCCGTCATTCTACGGGTGTTCAGGGTCTCGACGTACACCGCGGCGCAAACCTGGCGCAATCGACCGTGTGCGATCACCCAGATTCCGGGGGCACAGCTGCTACCGTGCCGATCGTGACCACCGATGACAGTGCGCACGAATCAGCCGATTCCCCGGCGTTACCCACCGTCAACGCCGATTCGGCGCCGAAGGATTCCGATACCTCACCCGGTGGTGGAGCGAGATCGGCCACAGTCGGGATCTCGCGGCGGCAGTGGGTCAGGATTCTCGTGGCGCCGACCACTGTCCTCGCTGTCGTGTTGTCTCTGCTCGGCGTCATGTACCTGGCCTATATCGCCGATCCGGAGGGGAATCTGCACGATTTCCCGATCGTGCTGGTCAACCAGGACGTCGGCGACACCATCGACACCGGCGGCCGGACCGAGCACGTGAACTTCGGTAAGCAGGTCGCCGATGCCCTGGTCGCGGGGGTACCCGCCGACCAGGTCGATCTGCGCGTGGTCGGGATCAGCGAGTCCGAGCGGTTGATGCGCACCGCCCAGATCTACGGTGCCGTCATCATTCCCAGCGACTTCAGCAAACGGCTGGGAATTCTCGGCGTCGGCAGTGTGGTCGGCGGCGAGATCGAGCGCCCGATCATCACTGTGCAGACCAACTCCGGGATGGGCCCGTACTCGGCAGGCATCGTCACCCGCATCGGGGCGCGGGCGATGGCCGAGGTGAACAAGCAGGTCGGGCAGCAATTGAGCACGCGGGTCCGCGACACCCTCGCCGCGACGCCCGCGGGCGCGCCGACACCGGAGATCTCCGGCGCCGCCCAGCTGACGCTGGCCCAGCCCATCCAGGTGGTCGAGCAGGAATGGCGCCCGCTCGGCAAGGGCTCGGGCCTCGGCCTGACCGCGTTCTTCTACGCGCTGCTGATCCTGATGGCGGGTGTGGTCGGCGCGATGGTCATCCACACGATGGTCGACGCCCAACTCGGCTTCCAGCCCACCGAGTACGGCCCCTGGTACGTGCACTATCCGCCGACGCCGATCTCACGGTTCCACACCCTGCTGATCAAGTGGGGCGTGATGATCGTCGTGGCCGTGGTGATCTCGCTGCTCTACCTGGCCGTGGCGAAGGTCCTCGGTGTCGCCGGGAACCAGCCGACGCAGCTGCTGCTGTACTCCGTCCTCGCGCTGGTCGCGGTGGGAATGACCTGTATGGCGTCGCTGGCTGCCTTCGGCACCGCCGGCCTGCTGATCAACCTGGCCGTGTTCGTCATTCTCGGTCTGCCCTCGTCGAGCGGCACCGTCCCGATCCAGGCGGTCCCGACCTACATCGCCTGGCTGGCCGAATTCGAGCCGATGCACCAGGTGTACCTGGGCATGCGCTCGATCCTGTACTTCGAATCCGACTACACCGCCGGACTCGGGCGGGGAATCTGGATGGCGCTGCTCGGGCTCGGCCTCGCCGTGGTCGGCGGCATCGTGATCACCAGGTACTACGACGTCAAGGGACTGCACCGGGAGAACCTGATCGACACGACGAAGACGGACTGACCGCGCGCCGGTGTCACCGGGGATCGACCGGCACGATCGGCAGCCACGCCGCGATCTCGCCTGCGCGCGTCCCCGACACCGACAGCACGCCGGCGGCCACCGCGTCGTCGAACGCCAGCAATCCGGTGGCAAGCAACAACCAGGTGCGCGGGTCTGCCTCCACCACGTTCGGCGGCGTCCCCCTGGTGTGCCGTGGGCCCTCGATGCACTGCACGGCGACGAACGGCGGCACCCGAACTTCCACCGAGTGGCCGGGAGCGTCCGCCGCCAGCGCCCGCGCGGTCCCCCGCACCGCCGCGGCCAGCACGCTTCGCTCCGGCCCCGGCGCGTCGGCCGAACGCAACCAGTCGGCCACGGCGGTCACCGCGGCGCGCACCTCCGCCGGATCTACTGTCTTCCGTCCCGCCATTCGCGCAACGCTACCGATCGCGACCGGTCGCCGACGAGGCGGCGGGAGCCGAGCATCGGTGCGGACGGCGCCGCGGATCGATCAGCCGCGTCCGGCGCGCAGGGCGTCGATGCGCAGGTCGAGGTACTCGACCATCATCCGGCGCGCGTCGACGCCACCGAGCAGGGCGAGGCGTTTGGTGTGGGCGAGCAGGAGCAGGCCGGACAGGTGGGCCAGGACATCGGCGGTGATGACGCGGGCGCGTTCTTCGGTGGCGCCGAGTTCCACGGCCGCGGAGACGATCGGGCCGAGGCCGGACAGCATGGCCGCGTTGAGGCCGGCGTCCAGTTCGGCGCCGAGACCGTGCGGGCGGATGCCCCCGCGGAAGAGATAGAAGCCCAGGTCCAGGTCGCGGGGGTTGCCGTCGTAGAAGTCGAAGAACGCCAGGCCCGCGGCGCGGAACCGGGCGGCGGGGTCGTCGAGGGTGGTCACCGCCGCCACCTCGGCCGAGAGCCGGGCCAGCGATTCGCCGAGCAGCGCGGCGTAGATGTGTTCCTTGCTCGGGAAGTAGGCGTAGAGCGCGCCGGGGGTGTAGCCGGCCGCGGTGGCGATGGCCCGGATATTGGCCGCGTCGACGCCGTCGGCCTCGAAGATCGTCCTGGCCGCGCGCAGGATGATCGCGCGTTTCGCCTCGGCGATCTCGTCACGCCGCTCCGCCCGGCTCGATTCGGCCACTGGTCCCCACTTCCCTTCGATCGGGGCTTCACGCTACATTCTGAACAACGTTCAGCACAGTGAACCATGTTCAGGAGGTGTCATGCCGAGCTCCACCGAGCCGACCGAACCGACGACGCTGCGGTTGCGCAGCTCCGACGAGCTGACCCTGGTCGCCGACAGCTTCGGCACTCCGGGCGGCCCGCTGGTCGTGATGCTGCACGGCGGCGGCCAGAACCGGCACTCGTGGAAGCGCACCGGCCGCGCCCTGGCCGCGGCGGGCATGCACGTCGTCGCGGTGGACGCCCGTGGCCACGGCGACAGCGACTGGTCGCCCACCCGCGACTACACCCGCGACGCCATGGTCGGCGATCTGCTCACCGTGCTCGATCAGCTCGGCGCCACTCCCGACAACGGCGCGGTCGTCGTCGGCGCCAGCATGGGCGGCATCACCGGCCTGCTCGCGACCGCCGACCCCGCCGGCGCCGCGATCCGGGCGCTGGTGCTCGTCGACATCGTGCCCCGCTCGGAATCCAAAGGCGTGGAACGCGTCATGGACTTCCTCGGCAGACACCGCGACGGCTTCGACACCCTCGATCAGGTCGCCGACGCGGTCGCCGCCTACCTCCCGCACCGGCCGCGCCCCGACAACGCCGACGGCCTGCTGCGCAACCTGCGTCAGCGCGAGGGCCGCTGGTACTGGCACTGGGACCCCGACCTGCTCAGCGGCCTCGAGGACAACCCGCAGGCCCGCATCGCCGACATGGAAGCCGCCGCCGAGGCACTCACCATCCCGGTCCTGCTGGTCCGCGGCGGCAAGTCCGACGTGGTCAGCGACGAGGGCGCCGCCGCCTTCCTCGCCCTGGCCCCCCACGCCCGCCTGGCCGAGATCACCGCCGCCGCCCACACCGCCGCCGGCGACGACAACGACGCCTTCACCGACGCCGTAGCCGGTTTCGTCGCCACCACCTGACCATGCCCGATTCGGCTGGCGAATTGGACCAGAAACGCATCACGGTGACGGTGGCATCCGGCCACAACCCGTAGTCACCCGGGATGGTCCGCACTGTCGACAAGGCGATCACCCAGTGCCAGGCGCAATGCACAGAGGGCGGTCACACGCCGCGCCCCGAGCGGAGTTCGATCCGCTGCGCCACGAGCGGCAGCATCGCTCCCCCGGCGTTGATCGCCAGGTGCAGCAGGGCGGGGGCGGTCGCGCTGCCGGTGTGCCTGCGCAGCGCGCTGAAGACCAGTCCGGCGAGGGTGGTGAGCGCGACGGTGCCCGGCACCGATTCGCCGGTGGCCCGCGCCGGACGGATATGGCACAGACCGAAATCGAGCGCGCCGACCGCCGCGGCGACGCGCGGGTCCGCGACGTCGTCGAGCAGTGGATCGAGGGTGCCGCGGAACATCGCTTCCTCGGCGAGCACCGTGCCGACGGGGATGTGCAGGGCGACCCATTCGAGCGTGGATGTCTCGGGCACCCGCTCGGCGACCTCGAGCGGCAGCTTGCGCAGCGCCGGAACGGCCAGCGCCACACCGTAACCGGCGAACACCAGCGCGGCACCGCCCATCCCCCAGCGAAAACCCTTGGCCGACGACCAGTTCGGCCGCCCCCCGAACACCAGCGCGTAGCTCGCCGCGAACCCGAGGTTGGCCGCGGTGCGGCCACGCAGCCGAAGGCGCGACGCGGGGAGCAGCCGATTACTCCACAGCAGCGGCAGACCCAGGGCCGCACCCACTCGCATCCGCTCCCGCAGACCGGGTGCGCGTCCCCCGCTGCGCCGCGCGGAGCGCCTCACCACCGAAGCTCGCAGCACTCGAACGCGACACCGCGACCAGCGCTCGCCGACGCCCACCGGGCAGACCACCCGCCGCAGGACGCGCGATACGCAAGCACCCGCGCGCCCCTGCTCACTTGACGGCCCGCTCGAACTCGTCCGCCGAATCCAGTGCGGCCCGGATACTTTCGACGACGTCCCCGCTCACCCCGGGCGGCGCCGCCACCGCCAACCACCCGTCCAGCACCAGGCTCCCGTAGCGATGGCCGTGGCCGTCCGAAACCCCTTGGGCGTTGGTGAGATCCGCGGTGACCTGCCAGAACGTCACGAACGGCGCCCACCGCATCTGGGTGGACACATCCGGTCCGCGCGGTTCGCTGAGCCAGTCCGGCTGGGTCAGGATCAGATCGGCCGACCACCACACGATCGGGTCGGACGGATGTTGCAGGTAGGCGATGCGGGGTTCGCGCCAGGTCGCCGCGGGGCCGAGATCGCCTGCGTCGTCGGCGAATCGGACGACGAGCCCATCGGCGTACACCGGGGCCACCTCGGGTGAACCGGGGTCACGCCGGTCGACGAACTGGCTCCACAGCCGATTCGAGTTCGGCGGCCCGACCCACAGCGCCCCGTCGACCTTCTCGCGCAGGTCACCGAGCCCGTCGAACGCCTCCTCCGAACCCTGCGACCCCAGACTCTCCCCATAGACGAACAGCTTCGGCCGCTGCCCCTCCGGCTGGGCCAGCCAGCGCTGATACACCGCGTCGAACAGCTCCCGGCTCGCCGCGGCGGCCTTCTCCCGGTCCGACAGGAACGACAACACGCTGGGCAGATAGGAGTACTGCGTGGCCACGATCGCGGTGTCGCCGCCGTAGAGGTATTCGATCGCGCCCGCCGCCGTCGCGTTCACCCAACCGGTCCCGGTCGTGGTGACCACCACCATGGCCTCGCGGTCGAACGCGTTGGTCCGCTCGAGTTCGGCGACGGCCAGCTGCGCGGCGGTCTGCTCGCCGGTCACCGATTCCAGCCCGACATAGGCCCGAATCGGTTCGCGCGCGGTCTTTCCCGTCACCTCGGTGATGTCGTCGGCGCTCGGTCCGTTGGCGGCGAACCAGCGGCCCTCGTACCCGAGGGTCTGCCACGGCGCGAGCGAGGTGGCGCTGCCCGAGCGCTCCGGTTTCACGGGCTGCAGCGCGTAGTCGGAGGTGTGGTCGTTGCGCACGCTGAACGCGGAGTTGGCCACCGCGAAGAATGCCCGCGAGGCGACACCGTTGAACACCGTCACCGCGAACACCACCAGCACCAGCGCGCCGGCGGCGGGCGCGAGTTCGCGCGGCACCCGCACCCAGCGGTTGAGCTGGCGGGCCAGCACGAGCACCAGGGTCCGGATCGTGCGGTAGGCGGCGACGACGGCGATCCCGACGGCCACGCTGAGCAGCCCGGTGCGCAGGTAGGCGGGCGTCGTCGTCCCGGCCATCCCCATCAGCGAAGTGATCTCGCGCTGCCAGCGCGCCGACTGCACCAGCATCACCGCCGCGACCAGCGCGCACACGACCAGCACGGTCGCCTTGATGGCGTACCGCAGCCGATCCGACGGGCTCGGGATCGGGATCCGCGCCCGCACCCAGCGCCGGAAGATCCATTCGAGCACACAGCCGAGCCCGTACCCGATCGCGGCGTTGATCCCGCTGATCAAGCCCTGGAACAGCCAGTCGCGCGGGACCAGCGACGGCGTCACCGACAGGGCGAAGAACAGCGTCGCCAGGACCAGACCGGGGTAATTGAGGTCGACGATGTCCTCGACGCGGCGCAGCAGCTCGGCGCCGCGCGCACGCAACGTCACGAGGGTGGAGCCGGTCGCGGACACCCACCCAGTATGGCTGCCCGGTTCGGCGCCGCGGGGCGTTGTGGATGGCGGGTCGGTCACTTCCGGCGGTGTTCGGCAACTACCCATCACACTCGAGTAGTTTCACGCGCCCGCGACAATCCCCCGGTCAGCACACTGATTCCCATGAGCACACCCAATGCCAAGCCGAAGAACACCTCGGCGTACATGGTCCAGGCCGCGATCGCGTTCGGCGTCAGCCTGATCGGCACCGGCGCCGGGATCGCCTACCTGCCGCTGGACGCCTGGCAGCGCGGATTCCTCGCGATGTCCGGGCTGTTCCTCGTCACCAGCTGCTTCACCCTCGCCAAGGTCGTGCGCGACCAGCAGGAGGCGCAGTCCCTGATCGGCCGGATCGACGAGGCGCGGCTGGAACAGCTGATCGCCGAGCACAATCCGTTCCGAACAGTGTCGTAGCCGGGACCGGGCAGCCCCGATCGAGGGGTTCGGCGCTGCCCGGCCCGGCTACTTCAGCTGATGCTCGGTGGCGGCCGACTCGACCAGAAACGCCTTGATCCGCGCCGCCAGTTCCGGTGTGTAGTCCGGTGGTTCGGCCACCGCGGCCCACGCGTCGGGCACGACATTGCCGTAGTTGTGGCCGTGCCCGTTGGATACCGTCTGCGCGCGTGGCAGATCCGCCGCGACCTGCCAGAACGTGACGATCGGATACCACGACATCGCCGGGGACACATCGGGTCCGCGCTTCTCGCGCAGCCAGTCGGGTTCGGAGAACAGCAGATCCGGCGACCACCACACCACCGGGTCGGACGCGTGCTGCAGGTAGACGATGCGCGGGTCGGTCCAGTTGTCCGAGGGCCTCGCCAGCTGATCGGCGCTGGCGGCGAAGCGCACCGAGAGCCCGTCCGCGAAAATCGGGGTGATCTCCTCGGTGCCCGGATCGCGCCTGCGCACGAACTCCGCCCACAGCCGGTTCGAATTGGGCGGGCCGACCCAGAGCACGCCGTCGGTGCGGTTGCGGATGTCGGCCAGGCCGGAGAACGCGCCCTCGGAGCCCTGCGAACCGAGGCTCTCGCCGTAGACCAGCAGCTTGGGCCTGGCGTCCTCGGGCAGCGCCGCCCAGCGTTCGTACACCTTGTCGAACAGCAGGCGGCCCATGGTCATCGACTTGTCACGGTCGGACAGGAACGACAGGGCGCTGGGCAGGTAGGAGTACTGCGTCGCGACCAACGCGCTGTCCCCGTTGTACATCAGCTCGATCGACTCGGCGCTGGTCGAGTCGACCCAGCCCGTGCCGGTGGTGCTGATCACCACCAGCACTTCCCGTTCGAAGGCCTTGGTGCGGTCGAGTTCGGCGACGGCCAGGTCGGTCTGGGCCTCGAAGCCGTCGGCCGATTCCAGCCCGGCGTACACCCGGATCGGTTCGCGCGCGGGCTTTCCGGTGACCTGGCCGATGGCCAGCGCGGTCGGGGCGTTGGCCACGAACCATCGGCCCTCCGAGCCGAGGGTGTCCCACTTGGCCAAAGACTCGGGACTGCCGGAACGTTCGGGCAGCGTCGGCTGGATCGCGTGCGCGGAGGTGTGGCTGTTGCGGGCGCTGAACGCCGAATTCGCCACGGTGAAAAAGGCTTTCGCCAGCACGCCGTTGAACAGCAGCACGGCGGCGATCATCACGATGATCACGCCGAGCGGTCGCGCGAACGACGCCGGAATCCGGACCCACTGGTTCAGGCCGCGCGCGACGGCACGCACCAGCCGGACCACCCCGCGCGAGATCCAGATCAGCAGGCCGACCACCACCGCACCCACCAGCACGGTGCGCGGGTAGCCCGAATCGGAGATCGGTTCCATCCCCATCAGATCGGTGATCTGGTGCTGCCAGTGCGCGGACTGGACGCTCAGCGCGATCGAGACGATCAGGCAGCCCAGCACGATCACGGACTTCACCGCGATCGACGTCCAGCTCGGCCGCTTCGCCCAGACGTCGGCGAGCCGGTCCGGCAGGGTGATCCTGGGGAGAACCCATTTCCGCCAGGCCCAGGCCAGCGCGCAGCCGATGCCGTAGCCGATGGTGGCGTTGATGCCGCTGACCAGGCCCTGGAAGAACCAGTCACGCGGCAGCAGCGACGGCGTCAGCGACCAGCAGAAGAACACCGTGGCCACGACGAGCCCCGTGTAGTTCGGGTGGAAGAACCGTTCGACCAGGTGGATTCCGCGCAGGACCGGGTTGCCCGGCGCCGCAGGGGTGTCCGGCGCGGCGGGAGTGTCCGGCGCGGCGGGGTTGGCGTGCGCCGCCTCGGTGGGAGTCGAGCTCGTATCCTCTGTCGTCAAGCTCGACTCCCATCCGATCAGGCGGTGTGCGCTCCGAACAGCTTAGGCAGGGTGCCCTCGAACGCCTCACGCAATTCGGCGAGTGTCACCGAGAACTGACCCTGCACCTCGATCGAATCCGAGCCCTGGTCGACCACGCCGATGCGCACCCACGGCAGCTGCCGCGCCTCGCACATCTTGGTGAAGCGGGTCTCCTCCGAGCGCGGCACCGCGACGAGCACGCGCCCGGCCGACTCCGAGAACAGCTGCACGAACGGGTCCGAGCCCTCGGGCAGCACGATGCGGCAGCCGGTCTCGCCCGCCAGCGCGGCCTCGACGACGGTCTGCGCCAGACCACCCTCGGACAGGTCGTGCGCCGCGGAGATCATGCCGTCGCGCGAACCCGAGGTGAGCACCTCCGAGAGCAGCTGCTCACGGGCGAAGTCGACCTTCGGCGGCACGCCACCGAGGTGATCGTGCACGACCTGCGACCAGATCGAACCGTCCAGCTCGTCGTTGGTCTCGCCGAGCAGGATCAGCGACTCGCCCGGCTCCAGGCCCAGGCCGGTCGGGATGCGGCGGTGCACATCGTCGATCACGCCGAGCACGCCGACCACCGGGGTGGGCAGGATGGCATCCTTGCCGGTCTGGTTGTAGAAGCTGACGTTGCCGCCGGTCACCGGAATGCCCAGGGCCGCACAGCCGTCCGCGAGACCGCGCACGGCCTGCTGGAACTGCCACATCACGCCCGGGTCCTCCGGCGAACCGAAGTTCAGGCAGTTGGTGACAGCCTTCGGGGTGGCGCCGGTGGTGGCGACATTGCGGAAGGCCTCGGCCAGCGCCAGCTGCGCGCCGGTGTACGGGTCGAGCTTGGTGTAGCGGCCCGAGGCGTCGGTGGCCAGCGCGATACCGCGGCCGGACTCCTCGTCGATGCGCACCACGCCGGCGTCGGCGTGCTCGGCCAGCACGGTGTTGCCGCGCACGTAGCGGTCGTACTGCTCGGTGATCCACTTGCGGCTGCACAGCTGCGGGCTGGCGATCATCGTCAGCAGGGTCTCGCGCAGCTCGTCGGCCGTCTTGGGCCGGGGCAGCGTGGCGGTGGTGTCGGCGATCAGCGCGTCCTGGGTGTCGGGACGCTGCACCGGGCGCTCGTACACCGGACCCTCGTGGGCGACGGTGCGCGGCGGCACGTCGACGACGGTCTCGCCGTGCCAGGTGATGACGAGGTGATCGCCGTCGGTGACCTCACCGATGACGGTGGCCAGCACGTCCCACTTCTTGCAGACGGCCATGAAGGCGTCCACGTTCTCGGGAGTCACGACCGCGCACATGCGCTCCTGCGACTCGCTCGACAGGATCTCGGCGGGGGTCATGTGCTTGGCGCGCAGCGGGACCTTGGTCAGGTCGATGTGCATGCCGCCGTCGCCGGCCGCCGCCAGTTCGGAGGTGGCGCAGGACAGCCCGGCGCCGCCGAGGTCCTGGATACCGACGACGAGTCCGGCCTTGTACAGGTCGAGACAGCACTCGATGAGCACCTTCTCGGTGAACGGGTCACCGACCTGCACGGCGGGCAGCTTCTTGCGGCCGGTGCCGGTCTCCTCGCCGGAGAAGGTGTCCGAGGCCAGCACGGACACGCCACCGATGCCGTCGAGGCCGGTGCGCGCGCCGAACAGGATGATCTTGTTGCCCGCGCCGGAGGCGAAGGCCAGGTGCAGGTCTTCCACGCGCATCGCGCCCGCGCACAGCGCGTTCACCAGCGGGTTGCCCTGGTAGGAGGCATCGAAGACGGTCTCGCCGCCGACGTTCGGCAGGCCGAGGGAGTTGCCGTAGCCGCCGACGCCGCGCACGACGCCGTCGACCACGCGACGGGTGTCGGCCGCGTCCGCCGCGCCGAAGCGCAGCTGGTCCATCACCGCGATCGGGCGCGCGCCCATCGCCATGATGTCGCGCACGATGCCGCCGACGCCGGTGGCCGCGCCCTGGTACGGCTCGACGTAGGACGGGTGGTTGTGGCTCTCGACCTTGAAGGTGACGGCCCAGCCGTCGCCGATGTCGACCACACCGGCGTTCTCGCCGATGCCGGCCAGCATCGAGGCCTTCATCTCGGGCGTGGTCGTCTCACCGAAGTAGCGCAGGTGCACCTTGGAGGACTTGTAGGAGCAGTGCTCGCTCCACATCACGGAGTACATCGCCAGCTCGGCGTCGGTGGGCCGACGGCCCAGGATCTCCTTGATGCGGGCGTACTCGTCGTCTTTGAGACCGAGTTCCTTGTACGGCTGCGGAGCATCCGGGGTGGCTGCGGCGGTGGCGACGGTGTCGACCTGCAGTGTCACGGGAGACCAGGGTCCTTTCGGCCGGGGGAACTTGACTACAGAGTCTAATTGGCTATGCCGAGGCCGCCCGCTCGGGCCCGTGTTGCGAACAAGTGACAGACCTCGCACCCGGCCTGGTCACACCTACGCTTCGCCAGGCTACGCACCCGTTAGTCTGACGCCGTGAACGAGAGTCCGGGGGTTGCCGAGCAGGTCGAGTCGACTGCTCCCGCGCATGACGCGGTGCCGAGTTCCACTCCGGCCGGACCGGCGGCACCCCCACCCGGGCTCTCCACCCGTGACCGACAGCTGCGCTGGCTGGCCGCCGCGATCGGATTGTTCGTCGTCTCGGCCGCGGTGGCGCTGCTCGCGCACTGGTGGCACGGCTACATCGACCTGCGGGTCTACCGCAACGGCGCCCGGGTCTGGCTCGACGGCGGCGACCTGTACGGGCCGATGCCGCCGGTCTACGGCCTCGGTCTGCCCTTCACCTATCCCCCGCTGGCCGCCGCGTTCTTCGTGCCGCTGGCGCTGATGCCGATCCCGGTCGCCGAGGTCGTCGTGCTGGTGACCTCGCTGCTGAGTCTGGGGATCGCGCTGTGGCTGGTGCTGGTCCGGCTGCGTCCCGAG
This sequence comes from Nocardia sp. No.11, assembly GCF_038752175.1. Taxonomy (NCBI): domain Bacteria; kingdom Bacillati; phylum Actinomycetota; class Actinomycetes; order Mycobacteriales; family Nocardiaceae; genus Nocardia; species Nocardia sp. No.11. Next base: position 44,696 of record NZ_JBCGFB010000024.1, read on the forward strand.
CTCGACCGGATCGCGGTGCTGACCGTGGTGATCGCCGGGCTCGGCCTGGCCCAGTTCCTCGAGCCGGTCCGCCAGACCTTCAACTTCGGCCAGATCAACCTGATCCTGATGGCCGCGATCACCCTCGACATCCTGGTGCGCAAACCGTTCTGGCCGCGCGGCATGCTGATCGGCATCGCGGTCTCGATCAAGCTGATCCCCGCGGCCTACCTGCTCTACTTCCTGCTCAAACGGGACTGGAAGGCGGCTATCACCCTGGTCGCGTCGGCCGTGGGCGCGGTCGGGATCGGGTTCCTGCTGTTCCCGGCCGATTCGGTGGAGTACTGGTTCCACACCGTCACCGACACGGGCCGCATCGGGACGCCGTACTTCGCGGGCAATCAGTCGATCAAGGGCACGCTGTTCCGCCTCGGGCTCGACGAGTCGATCGCCACCGGGCTGTGGATCGCGCTGTCGGCCGTGACGGTCGCGCTGGCCGCGGTGTGGATGTACCGGCTCATCGGCGCCGGCAAGGACGTCTCGGCGCTGCTGGTCAATGCCGCCGCCGTGCTGCTGGTCTCGCCGGTCTCGTGGTCGCACCACTGGGTGTGGGTCGCGCCCGCGCTCGTCGTCGCCGTCGACCAGGTCACCCGCCGGCGCTCGCGCGGGTTCACGGCCGTGGTCGCGCTGTTCACCGTGATGTTCATCATCGGACCGCAGTGGGTGTTGCCGCATTCCGGCGGCAAGGAACTCGACTGGGCGTGGTGGCAGCAGATCATCGGCAGCGCCTACGTGTGGGCGACGTTCGCGGTGATCGTCTACGCCGTGATCACCTACCACCCCGCCAGGAAAGCCCCCGCCGCACCGGAACTCGCCACCGCCTGACGGGGAAATTCGCGCGGCGACCCGGTCACATCGGACCGGCGGGCCGCCACGCGGGGACCCGTCGCGGCTCGACCTCGGCCACCACCACGGTTCGCCCGGAGTCGCGCCGCTGCTCCCCTGGCCGCTGCCGACGGTGCAGCGCACCGGCGTCCGCTCAGTCCACGGCGGCCGGGGTGAGGAACGCGGCGAGCGCGGAAGCGTAGGCGGACACGTCGGTGGCGCCCATGAGTTCACGGCACGAGTGCATGGCCAGCTGCGGAGCGCCGACGTCGACGGTGGAGATGCCGGTGCGGGCCGCGGTCATCGGTCCGATGGTCGACCCGCAGGGCAGATCCGCGCGATGCACATAGCGCTGCAATGGAACCTCCGCCTGGGCGCAGGCCAGCGCGAACGCCCCGGCCCCGGCCGCGTCGGTGGCATAGCGCAGGTTCTGGTTGACCTTGAGCACCGGCCCGCCGCCGACCTCGATCCGGTGCGCGGGTTCGTGGCGCTCTGGGTAGTTCGGGTGGGTCGCGTGGGCCATGTCACCGGAGGCGACCACCGAACCGGCCAGCGCCGCGAGGTAATCCGCCCGACCGCCACCACGGGCGAGCACGATGCGCTCGAGCACCGCGGGCAGCAGATCCGACTGCGCGCCCCGGTCGGACTGGCTGCCGACCTCCTCGTGGTCGAACATCACCAGCACCGGCGTCGCGGCGCCCGGTTCGTCGACGGCGGCGAGGAACGCCTGCAGCCCGGCGTAGCAGGTGCCCTGGTTGTCCAGGCGCGGCGCGCTCACCAGGTCGTTGTCCCGGCCGACCAGGGTGCTCGGCGCGAGGTCGTGGGTCATCAGTTCCCAGCCGAGTACGTCGGCGCCGTCGACGCCGGCGCGTTCGGCCACGAAATCCAGGAAGGAGGCGGGGGCGTCGCCGATGCCCCAGATCGCGTTGACGTGGCGCTGCGGGTCCAGCGTCACCCCGCGCCGATCCTCGGACAGGTGGATCGCCAGCTGCGGCACCCGCAGGATGGGGTCGTCGATGCGGACCAGCACGTCGCTCATCCGGGCGCCGTCGCGCACGCTCAGCCGGCCGGAGAGGCCGAGTTCGCGGTCCAGCCAGGAGTTCAGCCACGCGCCGCCGTAGGGCTCGAGCCCGACCAGCTGCCAGCCCGCGGTCGCCAGATCCGGATGCTGCTTCACCCGCAGGTTCGGGCTGTCGGTGTGCGCGCCGACCACCCGGAACGGGTCGGCCGGCGCGGCGTCCTCGTCGGCCCACGCGATCAGCGAACCACCGCGCACCACATAGTGTTTCCCGCCCGCGCTCTCCCACGACCGCGCCTCGGCCAGTGGGGTGAACCCGTTCGCCGCCAGCTCGGCGGCGACCGTCGCGCACACATGGAACGGCGAGGGCGAAGCATCGATGAACGCGCACAAGCCACTCGCCGTGGCCGCAGTCAGGGATACAGGCACAGCCGCGATCCTAGCCCGCGAGGTCGCCGCCCTGCCTTCCGTAACCTGGACGGGTGGACAGAGTCGACGTCGGCGGACGGTCCGAGCGGGACTGGGAATTCGCAGGTCCGGCCGATGCGATGACAGCGGGTGCCGGGATCATCGGCTACCGCGACGCGGGCGGGGCCGGCGTGGATCTGCGAGTCGCGGGGGCGGCCTCGGTCACCGTGCTGATCGAGTTCGGGGGTGGCGGGTTGCGCGTCGACGACGCGTTCGGCAGCCGCACCCTCGGTGGCTTCGTGGCCGGGCTTCCCCTCGCGGCCATGCGGGTGCGTGGGGAGCGGGCCGCGTGCGTCGAGGTCCGGATGTCGCCGGTCCGGGCGTATTCGCTGCTGGGCGTGTCCCCCACGGAACTGGGCCGGGGCGCGGTCGCCGTCGAGGACCTGTGGGGTTCACGGGCCCGGCGGCTGCGCGAGTGGCTCGCGTCCGCCCCGACCTGGGACGACCGTTTCGCGGTCACCAGAACGTTTCTCGCGCAGTGCGACCGGCCGACGCGGACCCCCGACCCGGAGGTGCTCGCGAGCTGGAGCCGCATCCTCACCACCGGCGGCCAGGTGCGCATCGGCGAGCTCGCCGCCTCCCTCGGCTGGAGCCACAAGCGGCTGTGGTCGCGGTTCGAATCCCAGATCGGGTTGACCCCCAAGCGAGCGGCGATGCTGGTCCGGTTCCGGTCCGCGGTCGACGGTCTGTTGGCCGGCAGGCCCGCGGCCGACGTCGCGGCGGCCTGCGGGTACACCGATCAGGCCCATCTGTGCCGGGACGTGTCGACCTTCGCCGACCAGACGCCGGGGTCGCTGGTGCCGCGCTATCTGCCCACCGTCGCCCAGCACCGCTACCGGGCCTGGGGAAGATTCGTCCAAGACCCGGCGGGGGCGCTCGGCCGATAGTTGTGCCGTGACCACCACTTTCGATCCCGACAAGCTCCAGATCGCCCTGGAGACCATCCACCACGCGGGCCTGCCCGGCGTCTTCGCCGAGGTACGCGCCGACGATCGGATCTGGCGTGGCGCGGCGGGTGTCGCCGACGTCGACACCGGCCGCCCCGTCACTCCCGACCTGCGCCACCGCGTCGGCAGCATCACCAAGACGTTCACCGCCGCCGCGGTGCTACGCCTGGTCGACGAGGGCGCCATCACGCTCGACACCCCGATCGGCCACTATCTGCCGCGACTGGTTCCCGGCGACCGAGGTACGGCGATCACGGTCCGGATGTTGATCAACCACACCAGCGGTCTCCCCGACTTCCTGCCCATGGCCTACCCCTCGCTCGCGGCCTTTCCCGCCGTGGCGAAGACGACCCCGGCCAGCTTGGACGACCACCGGTTCACCCGATTCGCGCCGACCGAGCTGATCGCGATGGGCGTCGGCGCACCCGCCACCGGCGCGCCGGGCGGCACACCGGGGGTGTACTCGAACACCAACTACCTGCTTCTGCGCCAGCTGATCGCGGCGGTGACCGACACCTCGGCGCCCGACTACATCACCCGCGCCATCATCGAGCCCGCCGGTCTGCCCGACACCGAGCTCCCGGCAGGCCCGACCATCGACGGACCGCATTCGCGGCACTACGAGGCATGGTTCGGCATGATCGACCCGCCGCGCGACTACAGCGTCTTCGACATGTCGTGGACCGATTGCGCGGCGTCGCTGATCTCGACCGTCGCCGATCTGAACCGCTTCTTCGGGCTGCTGCTGGCCGGCGAGATCATCAGCCGCGCGTCGCTGGCGCAGATGCGGCGAACCGTTCCGGTCATCGCCTTCGACGGCAAGACCGGCGACTACGGTCTCGGCCTGCAGAAGACCACGGTGCCCGGCCTCGGCACCTGCTGGGGCCACGAGGGTTCGGTGTGGGGCGGCGGCGCGACCTCGATGACCAGCGCGGACGGCACCCGGCAGCTGTCCTTCGCGGTGAACCTGCAGCGTTGGAACCGCCTCGACGCCACGGGAAGACCGCAACCGCATCCGATCGACGACGCGCTGGGCGCCTTCACCCAGCTGGCGCTGGGCGGGTGACTACAGCTCGGCGATGACGCCGAGCGCGGCCGACAGCTCGCTGTAGCGCCGCGCGCCGAGGCGGGCCCGCAGCTCTTCCTCGGCGAGCTGTTCCTCGGCGCGGATCTTGGTGACCAGCTTCGCCCCCAGGCTGCTGAGCCCGATCAGGATCCGGCGGCGGTCGTCGGTGGCGGCGACCCGGAAGATCAGCCCGCGCTCGGCGAGATGATCGGCGTGCCGGGTGGCCGAGGACGGCGCGAGCCGCGCGGCCGCCGCCAATTCCGACATGGTCATGCCGTCGTCGGTCGACAACTGCGACAGAATCGCCCAGTGATCGGCCGTGAGATTGTCGGCCGACAACGCCGATTCCAGCTGGCGCACCCAGTTACGTTCTGCCGAGCGCAGCGCGCCGTGCAGCGTGGAACACCCACTTATGATGGACACCGATTGCATTCCCACCTGCCGACACATTCATTCGAACAAACCTGTTCGCACTAGGCGTTAGAGTACAGAATGCCCACGTTCGACGAGAGTCGGGACGAAACGATCGAGATTCTCTCGATCGTGCCCACTCAGGGCCCCGGTGGCATCATCGCACCTTCGTGCACCGCCGCCATTTCCCTGGCCGTCGACGAAATCAATAGCGGGACAGGAATTCTGGGTCGCGAAATTCGGCTGACAACGCTCGACGGCGGCCGGCCGCCGTACGAGGTGGCCGCCGAAGTCGACGCGTTCCTGGCGACCGGAATGGTCGGCGCGATCACCGGCTGGCACACCTCGGCGGTGCGTCGCGCCGTCGCCGACGCCGTCGACGGCCGTGTCCCCTACCTCTACGCGACCGACCACGAGGGCCTGCCCGACGAGCGCCCCGGCGTCTTGCTGGTGGGCGAGCATCCCGATCACCAGACCGTGCCCGCCGTCGCCTGGATGGCTCGTGAGCTGGGCGTTCGCCGCTGGGCGGTGATCGGCAACGACTACATCTGGCCCCGGCAGACGGTCAACGCGCTGCGCCGGGCGCTGCCGACACCGGCCGATCTCGTGCTCGAGCAGTACGTGCCGCTGGGCACCACCGATTTCCACCCGTTCCTGGACAGCCCGGCGCTGCTGCGCGCCGACGCGGTGCTGATCCTGATGGTCGGCGCCGACACCGCGCGCTTCAATCGCCAGTTCACCGCCACCGGTCTGCCCGCGATCATGCCGCGGCTGAGCCCCGCCGTCGACGAGAACGTGCTGCTGAGCGCGGGTCCGGCGGCCAATGCCAACATGTTCGTCGCGTCGAGCTTCTTCGTCGACGAGCACACCGCCGACGGCCGCGACCGCCGCACCCGCTACCGCGAGCACCACGGCGCCTTCGCCCCCGCGCTGACCACGTTCAGCAACTCCGCCTACGAGGCCGTCCACCTGCTGCGCACGCTGGCCGACACCGTCGGCACCCTGGACGTGCCGACCATCGCGGCCAGACTCGACGACGGCATCGTCCTGGACGGCCCGTCCACCCGCAACGGCTTCCTCGGCAACCAGGCGATCGGTCCTGCGCACCTGGCTCGCGCCGACGGCGTCGACTTCGACATCATCGACCAGCTGCCCTGACGACCACCACGCCCCGACCCCGAGGAGGGTCAGGCCGCGCAGCGGCCGTCGCGGCCGTCCCGCCGATCAGGTGCCGTTGCGCAAGCGACGAAGGAGCGAGCAACGGCACCTGATCGGCGGGACCCAAGGGGCCGCGACCTCGAGCGCGCCAGCGCTCCAAAACTCAAGCGTTGATGAGGCTGTCGATCACCGAGAAGAACATGCCGAGACCGTCGTCGCTCGGACCGGTCAGCGCCTCGGTGGCGTGCTCGGGGTGCGGCATCAGGCCGACGACCCGGCCGTTGGCCGAGGAGATGCCCGCGATGCCGCGCTGGGAGCCGTTCGGGTTGTCGCCCGCGTAGCGGAACACCACGCGACCTTCGCCCTCGAGCTCGTCGAGCACCTGCGCGGAGGCCTGGTAGCGGCCCTCGCCCGACTTCAGCGGGATGAGGATCTGCGCGCCCGGCTCGTAGCGGGAGGTCCAGGCGGTGTTGGTCGCCTCGACCTGCAGCCACTCGTCGCGGCAGATGAAGTGCAGGCCCTCGTTGCGGGTCAGCGCGCCGGGCAGCAGCCCGGCCTCGCACAGCACCTGGAAGCCGTTGCAGATGCCCAGCACCGGCAGGCCCTGACCGGCCGCGCGCACGACCTCGCCCATCACCGGCGCGAACCGGGCGATGGCGCCGCAGCGCAGGTAGTCGCCGTAGGAGAAGCCGCCGGGCACGATGACCGCGTCGACGCCCTTGATGTCGGCGTCGGCGTGCCACAGGCTCACGGCCTCGGCGCCGGCCAGCCGCACCGCGCGAGCGGCGTCGACGTCGTCGAGCGTGCCGGGGAAGGTGATAACGCCGATGCGTGCGCTCATGCCCGCGCCTCGCTGACGCTCGGCTCCGGCATGACCGCGTGGGCGGCTGTGCTGTGCTCCCTCATGAGACCCGAACCACCTTCCAGTCCTCGATCACCGTGTTGGCCAGCAGCGCCTCGGCGATCTGCTCGAGCTCGGCGTCGGAGACACTGTCGTCCACCTCGAGCTCGAATCGCTTGCCCTGCCGCACATCCGAGATTCCGGCGAATCCCAGACGCGGGAGCGCGCCGACCACGGCCTGTCCCTGGGGATCCAGGATCTCGGCCTTCGGCATGACCTCGACCACGACTCGTGCCACGCGTTGCTCCTCATGTGGTGTGGGGGGTTACCTCGGAAATCCTAGTTGACCCGGCCGTCGTGCCCGCGTTCCGGGGTCGCGGCGGCTGTCTTCGACGACGCCGACCGCCGAGGCCCTGCGTGGCCACGCTCCGCTCCCGCCTCCGGGCCCACCGGCATCGGCGGCGATAGCATCGGCTTATGCGCATCGCCCACTTCGGTCATTCCTGCATCCTCGTGGAACTGCACGGTGTGCAAGTGCTGTTCGATCCCGGCACGTTCGCGCACGGCTTCGAGGGCATCACCGGACTGGACGCGATCGCGGTGACCCACCAGCACCCGGACCACATCGACCCGGCCCGGATCGAGGCGCTGATCGAGGCCAACCCGACCGCCCGCCTGCTGTCGGACCCGCAGACCGCCCAGCAGCGCGGTGAGGGCTGGGAGCCGGTCTCGGCGGGCCAGGTGCTCGACATCGGCGACCTGCAGATCACCGGCGGTGGCGGTCGCCACGCGGTGATCCACCCGGACATCCCGGTGATCGACAACACCGTCTTCCAGCTCGGCACCGCGGCCGACCCGGCCCAGCTGGTCCACCCGGGCGACTCGCTCTGGGTGCCGCCGGTCCCGGTCGGCGTGCTGGCGATCCCGGCGGTCGCGCCGTGGATGCGGATCTGGGACACCGTCGACTACCTGCGCGCGGTCAATCCCCGCACCGCCGTCCCGGTCCACTTCGGGATCGTCGAGCCGACGGCGCAGGGCATCTACTTCGCCAGGCTGACCGAGATGGCCCCGGCCGGCACCGAATTCCGGGTGATCCAGCCGGAGGACCAGGCGCAGTTCTGATCAGCGATAGGTGCTGAGGAACAGCGCCTCGGCCAGCGCCATGTGCTCGATCTCGGTCGGGTCCACGCTCTCGTTGGGGGCGTGGATCAGGCACTTCGGCTCCTCCACGCCGATCAGCATGATCTCGGCGTCGGGGTAGGTGTCGGCGAAGACATTGCACAGCGGGATCGACCCGCCCTGCCCCTCGGTGGTCACGTGTCTGCCGTAGGAGGTCGCCATGGCCTGTTCCAGCGCCGACCGAGCGGGGCCCCGCTCGGAGGCGACGAACGGTTCGCCGAGCGCCTCGACCTCGATGTCGAGCCGGGCGTTCCACGGCAGATGCGCGCGCAGGTGCTTCTCCAGCAGGTCGAGCGCCTGCTTGGGCTCGGTGCCCGGCGGAATGCGCAGGTTGAGCCTGGCCCTGGTGCTCGGCTGGATGGCCGCCGAGGACCCGACGACGGCGGGCACGTCCATCCCGAGCACGGTCAGCGCGGGCCGCGCCCACACCATGTCCGAGACGGTGCCGCTGCCGAGCAGGTCGACGCCGTCGAGCACGCCCGCATCGGCCCGGAAGTCCTCGGCCGGGTACTGCACGCCGGTCCACTTCTGGTCGTCGGTGAGCCCGTCGATGGTGGTGTTGCCGTGTTCGTCCCGCAGCGACGACAGCAGCCGGATCATCGCGGCCAGCGCGTCCGGCGCCGGGCCGCCGAACATGCCCGAGTGCATCGGCCCGGCCAGCGTCGTCACCGTGACCACGACGTTCACGTTCCCGCGCAAGGTCTGGGTGAAGGTGGGCACGCCGACCGCGAAATTGCCGCAGTCGGCCACCAGAATCACGTCGGCGGCGAGCAGGTCGGGATTGGCGACGACGAACTTCTCCAGCCCGCCGGTGCCCTGCTCCTCCGAGCCCTCCGACACCACCTTGATGCCGATCGGGAAGTCCGGCCCGATCGCGCGCAGGGCCGTCAGGTGGGTGACGATGTTGCCCTTGCAGTCGGCGGCGCCGCGGCCGTACCAGCGGCCGTCCTTGTCGGTCAGCGTCCACACCGGGGTGTGCCAGGCGTCGTCGTCCAGCGGCGGCTGCACGTCGTAGTGGCAGTAGAGCAGCACCGTCGGCGTGCCCGGCGGACCCGGCTTGTGCCCGATGACGGCCTTGCTGCCGTCGGGCGTCTCGTGCAGACCCACCTCGGTCAGCCCCGCCGCGGCGAACGCGTCGGCCACCCACTGCGCGGTCTGCTCGCACCCCGCCGGCGGGAACTGGCGCGGGTCGGCGACCGACTTCAGCGAAACCAGCTGGGTGAGGTCCGCTTTCGCCTGGCCCATCAACCCGGAGATGGTGGTGCGCAGGGCGGCCACTTCGGGGGTATCGGTCATCGCTTCGGCCTCACTTCGTGGTGTCGTCCAGCTTCAGGGTGTCCAGATGAGAAAGGTAGTCCGGCAGCCGATCCGGGCAATAGACGGCGATGGTCAGGGCCACCGCCTGGGTGGTGTCGCGCGGGCCGATCACCGGACGCTGCCCCGGCCCGGCCGCGCCGTTGGTGATCGAGGCCTGGTACTTCGCCTTGATCAGCGGCGAACTCGGGTCCTGGCAGACCGAGCCGCCGTCGTCGCCGAGCGCGTCCGCGATCACGTTCGGCTCGGGTGCGGGCAGCCCCGCGGCGAGCAGATTGTTGTGCAGCTGTTCGGCTTTGGCGGTGGCCTGAGTGTTCTCGCGGATCTCGCTGAAGGTGAGCAAGCCGATCAGGGCGAACACCACGAGCAGCACGCCCGTGGTGATGTAGATCCAGCGCCGCTTGCGGTAGGGGGCGTCTCCGGTCGTCATGCCTTCTCCCCTTCCGGGACAGCGAGTTTCCAGCTGTCCCTGCGGTTTCGGTAGAACAGGTACGGGATCAGCAGCCCGACGATGCCCATGCCGCCGCCGACGATGAGCAGATACACCCACGGGCTGCCCGCGCCGAATTGCGAGGGTGGCACGAAGCCGATCGCGAATGCCGCGATCGAGGACGCGGCGCCGAGACCACAGAGCGCGAACAGGGCGGGCGCCCGGTAGCCGCGCGGATGATCGGGATCGTTGCGGCGCAGCCTGGCGGCCGCCGCGAACATCAGCACGTACATGATCAGATACACCTGCGTCGTGATCACCGACAGAATCCAGTACGCGCTGGAGACATTCGGGATGAAGGCGTAGAGAAGCGCGATGAACGTCGTGAACACACCCTGCGCCACCAGCATGTTCTGCTGCACGCCGTGCTTGTTCATCGTCGTCAGCCACGGCGGCAGGTAGCCCTCGCTGCGCCCGATCAGCAACAGGCCCTTGGACGGTCCGGCCAGCCAGGTGAGCATGCCGCCGACCGCGGCCGCCACCAGCGCGATGCCGACGATCGGGGTGAGGAACCCGACGCCGAAGTGACTGAAGAACCCGTCGAAGGCCTGCATCACGCCCGCGGTGAGGCTCAGGCTCGCGGAGGGGACCACCCAGCTGATCGCCAGCGCGGGCAGGATGAAGATGACCAGCACCAGGCCCATCGCCAGGAACATCGCCTTCGGGAATTCCTTGGCCGGATTCTTCAGCGACGACACGTGCACCGCGTTCATCTCCATGCCCGCGTAGGACAGGAAGTTGTTCACGATCAGCACCAGACTCGCCAGCCCGGTCCAGGCCGGGAGCAGGTGACTCGAATCCATCGGCGCCGCAGACGGATTGCCCTGCGCGAGGAACACCAGGCCCAGCACGACCAGAATGGTGCCGGGGATCAAGGTGCCGATCACCAGGCCCATGCTCGACAGCCCGGCCACCGTCTTGGTGCCCTGCGAGGACACGTACACACCGGCCCAATAGACGGTGATGATCACGATGGCCACATAGAGCCCGTTGGACGCCAGCGACGGATCGATGATGTACGCGAAAGTGCTTGCCACATAAGCGAGCAGACTCGGGTAATAGAAGATCGTCATGGCGAACTGGCACCAGACGGCGAGAAAGCCGAGCGGCTTGTTCAGCCCGTCCCCGACCCATTTGTAGACGCCGCCGTCCCAGCCCGAAGCGAGTTCCGCGGCCACCAGCGAAGTCGGCAGCAGGAACAGAATCGCGGGAATGATGTAGAGGAATACACAGGCGAGTCCGTAGATCGCCATCGTGGGTGCCGAGCGGAGGCTGGCCACCGAACTCGTGGTCATCAGCGCCAATGTCACCCAGGACAAGTATTTCGTCGTCGTCGCGGCTTTCGTCGCGGTGCCCGTCATCAGCGCTGCCTCCTGCTGTGTATGCACAACTAGCGGAAACCCTTGATCAACTGCTCAAGCATAGTAACTGCCGAGCATCCTCCCGGTAGGCTCGAAACGAGCACATATGCAACGGAATCGTTGCAGATACCCGGCAGAGCTAACACCTGGCAGTGGATCCGCCGACTGGAGGAACAGTGGCCGAGAATCACGATCCCCATGACCTTTTCAGCCTTCCCGGTTTCACCCGTCCCGCCCCGCACGGCGGTTTTCCCGCCTACGAACTCTTTCCCGATGTCGCCTACGAGATCGTGCACGACGAATTGCTCCTCGACGGCGTCGCCAGGATGAACCTGGCGACCTTCTGCACCACCTGGATCGACGACCAGGCGCGCACGCTGATGGCCGAGTCGACGGACAAGAACATCGTCGACAAGGACGAGTACCCCCAGACCGCCGAGCTGGAGAAACGCTGTGTGCGCATGCTCGCCGACCTGTGGCACGCGCCCGATCCCACGACCACGCTCGGCACCTCCACCACCGGCTCCAGCGAGGCGGCGATCCTCGGCGGGCTGGCGGCGAAGTTCCGCTGGCGGGCGCGCGGCGGCACGGGCGTGCCCAACCTGGTGACCGGGCCGGTGCAGGTGTGCTGGGAGAAGTTCGCGCGCTACTTCGACGTCGAATTGCGCCAAGTCCCCTTGCGCGGCGACCGCTACACCTTGCACCCCGACGACCTGCCGACGTACTGCGACGACAACACCATCGCCGTGGTGCCGACCTTCGGTCAGACCTTCACCGGTCTGTTCGAGGACGTCGCCGCGATCAGCGCCGCGCTGGACCGGTTGCACGCCTGCGGCGGCCCGGACATCCCGATCCACGTCGACGCGGCCAGCGGCGGCTTCCTCGGCCCGTTCACCGCGCCGGATCTGGTGTGGGACTTCCGGTTACCCCGGGTGAAGTCGATCAACGCCTCCGGGCACAAGACCGGGCTGGCCCCGCTCGGGGTCGGCTGGGCGATCTGGCGCGAGGCCGCCGATCTGCCCAGGGAGCTGATCTTCGACGTCGACTACCTCGGCGGCAACATGCCGACGTTCAACCTCAACTTCTCCCGGCCCGGCGGCCAGGTGATCACCCAGTACTACAACTTCATCCGGCTCGGCCGGGCCGGCTACACCCGCGTGCAGTCGACGATCTACCTGGTCGCCCGGCATTTCGCGAAGCGCATCGGCGCCATGGGCCCGTTCGAGCTGATCCACGCGGCCGAACCGGCGCGGGGCATCACCGCGGTGGCGTGGCGACTGGCCGACGGCGTCGACTACAACCTCTACGACCTGTCGGACCGGCTGCGCGCCCGCGGCTGGCTCATCGCCGCCTATCCGCTGCCCGCCGACCGGCAGGACGAGACGATCATGCGCGCGGTGTTCCGGCACGGCTTCACCGTCGACATGGTCGAACTGCTGCTCGCCGACATCGAACGGGGTCTGCACCAGCTCGCGACCAACCCGCGGCGCACGCCCCTGACTCGCTCGGAGGCGGGCGGATTCACCCACGACGGCGCGCCCGAGGTGCCGTGATCAGGGGCCGTCGCCGCGCGCGTGATCGCCGATGTGCGCGCGGCGACGGCCGGTCAGGCAGCCCTGGCCGCGGTGAACGGCTCCCAGCGGTACACGTCGCTGCGGGCGCCGTGATACCGCGCCAGGTCGACGGCGTCGAGCATCGCCTGACGCGGACCCGAGCGCTGCAACTGCGCGGCCGAGATCGCCAGCCGCAGCACGCCGCCACGCCGGNCTCCCAGCGGTACACGTCGCTGCGGGCGCCGTGATACCGCGCCAGGTCGACGGCGTCGAGCATCGCCTGACGCGGACCCGAGCGCTGCAACTGCGCGGCCGAGATCGCCAGCCGCAGCACGCCGCCACGCCGGGCGGTGCGCGCCGCGCCCATCACCAGCGCCCGGCACCACCACGGCTCGGCCCGGAATCCCTCACCTATTCCGTACACCCGCGCGCGCTGGGCCACCTCACGTTCCAGATCGAGGACGGTGGTCAGGCCGAGCGCCAGCCGGAAGCCGACCTCGGGCAGCGCGGCCAGCGCACCGGCCGAGGCGTCCCAGCGCGGCGCGGCGAACAGCCGGGTGCGCAGCTGCACCTGTTCCATCACCCGGTCGGCCGCCTTGAGCCGCAGGGTGGCCTCGTGCCTGGGCAGGCTCGCGAACTCCGCGCGACGGCTCTTGGTGGCGGCCTGGTCGTAGCCGTGCAGCACGATCGCGTCGCCCGCGAGCCGTCGACCGCGCAGCCAGGACTGCGTGGCCGGATCGTCGACCAGCCGGTACTTGCCCTTCAACCGGGGCGCGACCAGCAGTGACAGCCGCACATCCCGCTGGTCCATCTCCGCCGCGAACTCGATCGCGGCATCGCGGGTCGTGTCCCGGATCCCGGATACGGAAACGATCAGCTCAGCGTTCATGGACCTACGGTGTCAGCCCCAGGTGACACCCGCGTGCTCCACCGATGACGCCCCGACGAACATCCGCGCACGCCTCACCACCGCCGCCAGTGCTCGCTCAGCTACGCGTCCGCCAGACCGACCTTGTCCAGGACCCAGGCGTACTCGAAGCCGACTTCCTTCCACTTCTCGTAGCGCCCGCTGACACCGCCGTGGCCGGCGCTCATCTCCGTCTTGAGCAGCAGCTCGCTGTCGCCGGTCTTGGTGGCGCGCAGCTTGGCGATCCACTTGGCCGGTTCGACGTAGAGCACGCGGGTGTCGTTGAGGCTGGTGATCGCCAGGATCGCCGGGTAGTCCTTGGCCTCGACGTTCTCGTACGGCGAGTACGACTTCATGTACTCGTAGACGTCCTTGTCGGCCAACGGGTTTCCCCACTCGTCCCATTCGATCACCGTCAGCGGCAGCGACGGGTCCAGGATCGAGGTGAGCGGGTCGACGAACGGTACGTTGGCGAGGATGCCGGTGAACAGCTCCGGCGCCAGATTGGCGACCGCGCCCATCAGCAGGCCACCCGCGCTGCCGCCGTCGGCGATCAGCCGATCCGCCGCCGTGGCACCGCTGTCGATGAGATGCACGGCGCAGGAGACGAAGTCGGTGAAGGTGTTCTTCTTCAGCAGTGTCTTGCCGTGCTCGTACCAGAGTCGGCCCATCTCACCGCCGCCGCGCACGTGCGCCACCGCGAACACCATGCCGCGATCGAGCAGCGACAGCCGCGAGACCGAGAACGACGGATCGATGCTGGCCTCATAGGAGCCGTAACCGTAGAGCAGCATCGGCTTCGGGCCCGCCGGGAGCCCGCGCCGCTTGATGATCGAGATCGGGATCCGGGTGCCGTCGTGGGCGACCGCCCAATCCCGGTGCTGTTCGTAGTCGTTCGCGTCGTAGCCGCCGAGCACCGGCTGCTCCTTGCGCAGCAGCAGGTCACCGGTGGCGGGCACGTAGTCGAACACCTGCATCGGGGTGATGAAGGAGGTGACGCCGACCCGCAGCGTCGGCTGTTCCCATTCCGGGCTGGAACCCGCACCGGCGGAGAACAATTCGAGCCCGAAGTCGAGTTCGGTGAGCTCGCCGTAGCCCTCCGCGGTGAGCGGCCACACCGACAGGCGGGGCAGCGCGTCGCGGCGGTAGCCGAGCACCAGGTGGTTGGCGAAGGCGTCGATATCCTCGAGGCGCACGTCCTCGCGGTGCCCGATCAGGATCGTCATGTCCGACGGATCGGTGGCAGGCGCTTCGGCGAGGACGAAGTTCTCCGCCTTCACGCCGTCGACCACGTCGTTGTGCAGGATCAGGAAGCGGTCCTCGCCGCCGATCACCGCGTGCTCGGCCGAGTACTCCACACCCTCGCGGCGCTCCAGCAGCACCCGGAACTCGCCCTCGGGGTTGTCGGACTCCAGCACCCAGCCCTCGGTGGTGATCTTGGAGCCGAGCCAGATCATCAGGTACTTCTCGGAGCGGGTCGCACCGACGCTCACCCAGTAGCGCTCGTCGGGCTCGTGGAACACCGTCACGTCGGCGTCGGCGGCGGTGCCGACGCGGTGGCGCCACACGGTGTCGGGCCGCCAGGACTCGTCGACGGTCTGATAGAAGATGTGCGTGCCGTCCAGCGACCAGGTCGCGCCCGGTGCGGCGCCCGCCACCTCGTCGGGCAGCAGCTCACCGGTGCGCAGATCCTTGATCCGCAGGGTGTAGCGCTCGTCGCCGGTGCTGTCGACGGAGTAGGCCAGCAGGGTGCCGTCGTGGCTGAGCGAGAACGCGCCGAGCGCGAAGAAGTCCAAGCCCTCGGCCAGCACGTTGCTGTCGAGCAGCACCTCCTCTCCCGCGATCGCGGTCTCGACCTCGAGCTGCGGCGGGGTCCACGCGTCGATGCCCTCGGCCTCGGCGGCGATGGGACAGCGGCAGTGCACGCCGTACTGCTTGCCCTCGAAGCTGCGCGAGTAGTACCAGTACTGGCCCAGCCGGGTCGGCACCGACAGGTCGGTCTCCTGGGTCCGCGCCTTGATCTCGTCGAAGATCTTGTCCCGCAGCGGCTGCAACTGGTCGGTCTGCGCCTCGGTGAAGGCGTTCTCGGCCTCCAGGTACGCGATGACCTCGGGATTCTCCTTGTCCCGTAGCCACTCGTACTCGTCGACGAACGTGTCGCCGTGATGCACCCGCTCGAAGGGCACCTTCTTCGCGATCGGCGCCGACACCGTCTCATTCTCGCCAGCCATGGGTCCACCGTAGCCGGACCTTTGCGGCCGGGCCCGCCAACTCGGCCGGGGCCGCCACCGGGCCGGGCCCGCCCGGCTGAGTATTTCTGCGCATGTGCGCGCGCCGGTGGGTGCGTAGCCTGCTCGCATGGGGATGCGGTACGCGGTTCGATCGTTCGTCGTGAGTGTCGGGGTGGTGCTGGCGGCGGGGTCCGCGGCGGTGACTCCCGCGACCGCCTGTGCGTGCGGTGGCGTGGTCAGCGGCGGGAACTCGGCGCGGGTCGACAGCGAGACGGCGGTGCTCGGGTGGGACGGTACCCGCGAGACCGTGCTCATGCGCCTGGGAATGCAATTCGACGGCGCCGACGCGGCGTTGATCGTCCCCACACCGACACCGGCGACGGTCTCGGCGGGCACCGCGGCCTCGTTCAGCGAGCTGTCCCGGCTGACCGCGCCCGAGGTCGTCACCGAGCACCGCTGGTTCGGCAGCGACTACTCCTCCGGTGACACCTCCGGCGCCGCGCCCGGCTCCGGGCCCGAGGTACTCGGACAGGTCCAACTCGGCCCGCTCGAGGCGACGACGCTGCGCGGCGGCGACCTCACCGGCGTCCGGGAATGGCTGGACGCCAACGGCTATCAACTGCGCCCCGAGGTCAGCGCCACCCTCGACCCCTATCTCCGCGAGGGCTGGTCCTTCGTGGCCATGCGCCTGACCAGCGCGAAACCGCTCTCCGGCGCGCTGGATCCGGTCCGGTTGACCTTCGACTCGGACCGGCTCGTCTATCCGATGCGCATGTCCGCGGCGGCCACCGGCCACCAGTCGGTGCACCTCTACGTCTTCGGCGACCACCGGGTGACGCGCACCGACGCCGACACCGCCACACAATCCACCATCACCGAATTCGCCGCCCCCGTCGCCGAACTCACCGATCCCGACCTGAAAGCCCTCGCGGCGGGCAAGTCCTACCTCACCGAACTCGCCGTCAGCATTCCCCGCCCCGCGACCATCACCACCGATTTCGCCTTCGGCCCCGCCGCGAACGACGACACCGTCCGCGATCGGGTGGTGCGCCGGGAGTATGTCGAGATCCTGGGCTTCCCCGCGGGTTACGTGCTGATCATCGCCGGGCTCTCGGTGATCGGCGTGCTCGCCGGTGTCGTGCTCCGGCGCCGGACCAGGTAGCCCGGAACGCGGCGCGGCCCGGCTCTCGGGCTGGAAAAGCCGTCGAACCGGGCCGCGTGGAAGAACTCTCAGGCCCCCAGCGCCGGGCCGATGGTCGGCCAGGAGGCGTGCAGCGCGTCCTGCCAGTAGGACCAGGAGTGGGTGCCGACCGGGTGGTAGTCGATCTTGGCACCGATGCCCGCGCCGCGCAGCCGCTGGTCGAAGGCGACCATACAGGTGTTGACGCCGAGTTCGATGGGACCGCCGAGGAAGATGTTCTCCGCCAGCTGCGGCTTCAGCTCGGCCTCGTGCGGGCCGGGAATGCCGGTGCCGGTGGACATGTACAGCGCCTTGCCGCGCAGGCCCTCGAGCATCAGGGCCGGGTCGTGCGAGGCCCACTCGGGGCTGCCGGGCGCGCCCCACATGTTGAGCGGATTGCCGCCACGGTTGGCGATGGAGAACATGATCGCGCCCGCGGCCATCGCGCTGTCGGGACACGCGCTGTAGCCGGCGACGGCCCGGTACAGCCCGGGGTGCCGGGCGGCCAGGATGTAGGCCGCGTTGCCGCCCATGGACAGGCCGCCGATGCCGTTGACCCCGTTGCCGTCGAACTCCGCGTCGATCAGGCCGGGCAGCTCTTGGGTGAGGAACGTTTCCCACTTGTACCGGCCGAAGCGCGGGTCGTCGGAGATCCAGTCGGAGTAGTAGCTGGCCTGCCCGCCGGTCGGCATGACCACATTGACGTTCTTGTTCCGGAAGAAGGCCTCGGCGTCGGTGGCGTTGGTCCAGGTGCTCTGGCCGATTCCGGGGTCGAGGCCGTCGAGCAGATAGTAGGTCGAGCGCGAGCCGCCGCCCGCCGGATGCAGCACCTGCAGGTCGATATTGCGCCCCATCGCGGGCGAGGCGACCGTGATCGCGGTGCGGGTGGGGCTGAGGTTGTTCACCCCGACGATCTGGGCGGCAGCTGCGGGGGCGGGGTTCACCACCGCGGGTCCGATCAACGCGATGGCGAAAGCCAGCACTGAAGCAGCAACACCTGTACGACGCACGTCCCACCCTCCATTACCGCATGCCAATGACAGTCCAAAGTAACCCACAGGTGAACGAACTGAGAGCATTCGGCGATTCGGGCGTTTCTTCAGCAAACTTACCGGTATGCAATGACCGGTTCGCCCGGAAAGGCAGGTCAGCGGGACAGAGCGCCGCGAATCGACCCGGCCAGATAGTCGAGATCGGCGCGCGCGGGCGAGGTCGGGCGCGCCCGCAGGCCGAAGCCGTCGCCCGGCGTCCGCGGGATCACGTGCAGGTGCACGTGGAAGATCTCCTGCCCGGCGGTGACGCCGTCGGCGAGGAAGAAATTCACTCCGTCGGCGGCCACTTCGCTGGCCCGCAACGCGGCCGCGATCCGCTGCCCGACCTGGAACAGCTTGCCGCCGAGGGCGGGATCGAGATCGGCCAGGCTCGGCGCGGGCGCCTTCGGGACCACGAGCACATGGCCCGGCGTCACCGGACGAATGTCCATGAACGCCAGCACATCATCGTCCTCGTAGACCTTGGAGGCGGGCGCCTGCCCGGCGATGATGTCGGCGAAGATCGTGTACGGATTCACCCGGGTACGGTAGCGAAACCGCGCCAGGAGCCGCCGTGCGATCGCCCGCCGCCGGTGCTGGAACAGCGACAGCGGCGGGCTGACACGCACCGTGCGTCAGAGAATCGGCGACGGCGTGTAGCGCGCGGCCTCGGGGTTGGCCTCGACCAGCTTCTGCACCTGCGCGATGACCTCGGAGACCTGGTCGGACGCGGCACCGATGAACGCGGACTTGTCGGCCAGCGCGGCATCGAGCGCGGCGCGGTCCAGCGGCATCCGGTCGTCGGCGGCGAGCCGGTCCAGCAGGTCGGGCTCGCGACCCTGCTCGCGCATGGCCAGCGCCACCGCGACGGCGTGCTCCTTGATGACCTCGTGCGCGGTCTCGCGGCCAACGCCCGCGCGCACCGCCGCCATCAGGATGCGGGTGGTGGCCAGGAACGGCAGGTACCGGTCGAGCTCGCGGGCGACCACCGCCGGGTATGCGCCGAACTCGGCGAGCACGGTCAGGAAGGTCTCCATCTGGCCGTCGACGGCGAAGAACGCGTCCGGCAGCGCGACGCGGCGCACCACCGAGCAGAACACGTCACCCTCGTTCCACTGCGCGCCCGCGAGCTCGGCCGCCATCGAGCCGTAGCCGCGCAGCACGACCTGCAGGCCGTTGACGCGCTCGCACGAGCGGGTGTTCATCTTGTGCGGCATCGCCGAGGACCCGACCTGGCCGGGCTGGAAGCCCTCGGTGACCAGCTCGTGGCCCGCCATCAGCCGGATGGTGTGCGCGAACGACGACGGCCCGGCGCCCAGCTGCACCAGCGCCGAGAGCACGTCGTGGTCGAGTGAGCGCGGGTAGACCTGGCCGACGCTGGTGAAGACCTTCGCGAAGCCGAGATGCGTGGCCACCTGCTGCTCGAGCGCGGCCAGCTTGCCCGCGTCGCCGTCGAGCAGGTCGAGCATGTCCTGGGCGGTGCCCATCGGGCCTTTGATGCCGCGCAGCGGGTAGCGGTCGATCAGCTCGCGCAGGCGGGTCAGCGCGACGAGCACCTCGTCGGCGGCGGAGGCGAAGCGCTTGCCCAGGGTGGTCGCCTGCGCGGCGACGTTGTGCGAGCGGCCCGCCATCACCAGCGTCTGGTACTCCGCGGCGCGCTCGGCCAGCCGGGCCGCGATCGCGACACCGTGGTCGTAGACGTACTCGAGCGAGAGCCGGATCTGCAGCTGTTCGACGTTCTCGGTGAGGTCGCGGCTGGTCATGCCCTTGTGCACGTGCTCGTGCCCGGCCAGCGCGTTGAACTCCTCGATGCGCGCCTTCACGTCATGGCGGGTGACCCGCTCACGCTCGGCGATCGAGGCCAGGTCGACGTGTTCGAGCACGCGCTCGTAGTCGTCGAGCACACCCGCGGGGACATCGATGCCGAGTGCCGACTGCGCCCGCAGCACCTCGAGCCACAGCTTGCGCTCGAGCACGATCTTGTTCTCGGGCGACCAGAGCGCGACGAGCTCCGGGCTGGCGTATCGGGTGGCGAGGACGTTCGGGACAAGGCTCACGAACACTCAGTCTAGTTGCCGCGCCCGTTCCAGCTGCTGGGGCATCATGTTGGGCACCACGGGCGGGGCGACGATGTCGATCATCTCCAGCAGACCGGCCCGTGCGGGCCGCCTCGGCTCCGGGTGACCCTCGATCAGCGCGGCGACCACCGCGCCGTCCACCACCGCGACCAGCCTGCGCAACTGCTCGGGGCGCACCACTCGATCGGAGCGGCGCAGCACGTCGGCGAGCAGTTCTTCGAGCTGCGTGCGTAGTCGGAGCTGGACCTCGCGTAACTCGGGATGCCGGGCCGAGGCCACCGAGCGCTCGTAGCGCGCGATCAGCTGGCCGCGCGCGTCGAGGTCGCTGTCGTCGGGGCCGACGAGCAGGTCGAGGACGAGGTCGACGGTCGCGTCGGTACCGCGCCTGCGATGGCTGACCTCACCGACCCGGCGACGCATGGCGTCGAGTTCGATCGCGCCGCTGAATTCGACGGCCCGGGCGATCAGATCTTCCAGAGATTCGAAGTAGTAGGTGGTCGAGGCGAGCGGAAGATCGGCCCGCGACGCCACCGAGCGATGTCGTACAGCGTCGAAGCCGCCTTCGAGCAACAGTTCAGCCGCCGCCGCCACCAGGGCCTGGCGACGCCGTTCGCCTTTCGGGGTCGTCGCGGTGGTCACCGTGCCATCGTGCCAGTCATCATCAGTTCAACCGTGCGCAATCGTCATCGGGGAAACGCGGGAAATCGGGATAACTGAGTTTTACCGCATCCCGGCACGGAAGTGTTCGTACTAGGCAAAGTTGTTGTCGCACATCACTGTTGACAGCGCGGCCGATCAGCCCTTCAGGAACCTTCCCAACCGGTCCAGCGCTGCGGCGATGTCGTCGGTGGCGCCGGCGAAGGAGAAGCGAACAGTGCGAATACCGTGCACGGTGTCGAAGTCGAGACCGGGTGCCAGCGCGACGCCGGTGTGCTCGAGCACCTCGGCACACCAGGCCCGGGAATCGTTGGTCAAGTGACCGATATCGGCATAGGCGTAGAAAGCGCCGTCGGCGGGGGCGAGTTCGGTGATGCCGATACTCGGCAGACCCTCCAGCAACAGCGCCCGGTTGCGCGCGTACCGGCGGACGTGGCCGTCCAGCTCATCCTTGGCTTCCGCGCCGAACGCGTGCACGGCGGCGTACTGGGAGATGGCGGGCGGGCACACCGTCATGTTCGACGCCAGCCGCTGCAGCGCCGGGCGCAGGTCGGCGGGGGCCAGCATCCAGCCCAGCCGCCAGCCGGTCATCGAGAAGTACTTCGACACCGAGCCGATCACCACCGCCGCGCGGGAGAACTCCCAGGCCGAGGCGGTCGGCGTCGCGTCGTCGAAGGTGATGCCGTGATAGATCTCGTCGGAGATCAGCAGGGTGCCGTGGTCTTCGCACCAGCGCGCCAGCGCGGCCAGCTCGGCCGGGTCGATCATGGTGCCGGTCGGGTTGGCCGGGCTCGCCACCACCAGGCCCGCGGGCGGCTCGGGCAGTGCCTCGAGCATGGCGACCGTCGGCTGGAAGCGGGTCTGCGGGCCGCAGTCGAGCTCGATCACCTCGCAGCCGAGCGCGGTGAGGGTGTTGCGGTAGGCCGGGTATCCCGGCCGGGCCACCACCACGGTGTCGCCCGCGTCGAAGGCGGCCAGGAAGATCAGCGTGAACGCCCCCGAGGACCCCGTGGTCACCACGACCTCGTCCGGGTGCACGTCGTAGCCGTAGGTCTCCCGGTGGTGCTCGGCGATCGCCTCGCGCAGCGGCAGGATGCCGAACGTCTCGGTGTACCCGAGCAGCTCGTGCTCGATCGCCGCCTTGGTCGCCCGCAGCACCGGCGCCGGCGCCTGCGTCGAGGGCTGTCCCGCCGCCAGCACCAGCACGTCTCCGTGCGACCTGGCCCGTTCAGCAGCGGCTTTCCACACATCCATCACGTAGAAAGGGGGAATGGTCGACCGGCGCGATTCTCTGGACACCCGAGTGACGGTAGAGCACCCGATTGCGCGCGTTGACAGATATGGTCGGCAGAATGGCTCCGACAGCGAATACGCAGCCACCGGCGCAGCGAGTTGAGCCGCGTCGGGGCAGGGCCGCGGGGGCACCATGGAGTGGGTAAGGACGGCGGGGCGAGTGCGGCGGGCGAAGGCGGACACGGTGGATCGTGTCGTGGCGTCGCCGGTCGAGGACAGCCCTCCGGTCGAGGCGAACGCGCAGGCGGCGGACGTCGCCGCGAGCCCCGCGGCCGCCGAGGCCGACCCTCGTGCGGACACCGCGGCCGCCACCGCGCAGCCCTCAGCCGCCGAGACCACCGCGCACCAGCGAGTCACCACCGACGGCCCCAGCGCCTCAGCCGCTGAGCACAGCACCCGGGCGCTCGACAACGCCGCGGCGCCGAGCGTCGGGAAGCGCGTTGTCAGCATCAACGGCCGTGTTCTGCAGGCGAATTGGCGCGAGCAGCTACCGTCGAAGAGCGGTGTCCGCGAGCGCGTGGCGACCTGGATCGGCGAGCATCCGACGGTCGCCGAGATCGCCGGCGAACTGCGCGCGGGCGAGGTGCGCACCGTGTTCTGGCTGCGGCCGAAGGCGCGGGCCGAGGCGCTGTGGGCGCGGCGGCCGAGCCGGGATCGGGTGCGGCGGGTACTGATCGAGCAGCGCGTCCTGATCGCGGGTGTGGCGATCGTGGCGGTGGTCGTGGCGGCGGACGGGCGGATCGGCGACGACGTCGAGGGTGGCCCGCTGGCGCCCGGTGAGGCGCAGCGCGTGGCGATCGCCTACGTCCCGGAACTCGCGCCGAATCCGCAGTCGACGACGCGCCTGCTCGCCGCCATCGCCAACGGCGAGAAGCGGCGCGAGGCGGCGGTGGTCGCGGCGGCGGCC
>NZ_JBCGFB010000025.1:0-17328 GCF_038752175.1 Nocardia sp. No.11
GCGGGCGACCACCGCCGCGCCGACCACCTCGGCCGGTCCGGTGACCTTGCCCGCGGGCGCCCAGCCCTGCGAATCCGATAGCGCCGGCGGTGCGTTCGGCAAGGCGGCAGTCGGAACCGCGGTCACCAGTTGCGGTTTCGCCGAAGCGGTGCGGGCGGCCTACGTCAGCGGCGGCACCGCACCGGGTCCGCGACCGGTGGTGGCGGCCAGTCCGGTGACCGGCCGCACCTACACGATGACGTGCACGCCCGAGGGCAAGCTCGTCACCTGCACCGGCGGCGAGAACGCCGTGGTCTACGTCTACTGACCCACGCCGCGGCCGCGGCCCGGACCACGGGCCGCGACCTCCGCCGGGTCAGCTCGCCGACGACGCGACGGCCACCACGGTGTCCCCGAGCCGGGTGACCGTGGCCGGATCGCTCCACGACCCGGTGATCGACACACCGTCGGCGACCACCTCGGCGCCCGCCCGGCGCAACCGATCCGCCAGGTTCTGGTTGACCACCTCACCGGGGCCCGCCGTGATCACCGCGACGGGTTTGCCCTCGATCGCCGGCGCCGGGCTCGAACCCGGGTGCGCCAGCCAGGCGATCACGTTCTCGGCCTGCGCGGGCACCTCCGTGCCCTCGTCTGCGAACAGCAGCACGCCGTCGGCTTCCAGCGCCGAGCGCCGCAGCTGATTGGCGATCAGCGGCCGCGCGTCCTCGGTGTCGAGGTCGGGGGTGTAGCCGGGCAGGGTGTCGAGTTCGGCCAGCGTCACCACGTCGACATCGTTGCGGACCGCGACCCGCTGGGCCTCGGTCGCCAGTTGCGCCGCGAGGGAATCCGCACCGGGTGTGGCGACGAGCGCGAGCAGATAGGCCACCGTCGATCCCTCCTACCTGCCCTGCCGGGCGATCTGCTGCGCCGCGGCCTCGATCGCCGCGTCGTCGGCCGCGCTGAGATCGATGACGCCGATCCCGGTGATCCGGTCGGCCAGCGCGTGATTCTTCTCCTGCAGCCGCAGCGCGAAATCCTCGGCGACATCGGACTTCCCGGTGCCGTGCCCGAGCAGCACGAACGACTCGGTGCCGATCTCCGCGAGCAGCGCGACGGCGAGATCGTCGAAGTAGCGCAGGTACACCTGGTGATCGTCGTGCCCGGTGTGCCGCTCGACCGTGCGCAGATGCCGGGCGACGGTGTCGTGGTTGCGCACGTCGCGCTCGGAGTCGCTGACGCCGGTGGTGTCCAGGTCGAAGTGCAGGATCCGGGCGGTCTCGGCGTCCATCGCGACGGCGAACAGCGACCCGGTGCCCTTCAGTTCGGGATGGTCGGCCAGCAGCTGCCGCGCGTGCTCGATGTCGCCGATGGCGACCCGGCCGTCGTGCGGCCGGTGGAAGACCTCGCGGTGCCCGTTCATCCGCACCGCGAGCCGATCACCGGATTCCTGGTCGACCTCGTCGGCGAGGTCCTCCCACAGCGAGACGAACCGGGTCCATTCCAGGTCGCGGGGCGCCGGATGTCCGGTGATCGCCGCCAGCGTCTTGCGGGTATGCGCGTTCACAGTGTTCTCCTCGGCCGGTCAACTCGACGGTGTGACGGTGACTTTCACGCTCTTCATCAGGGGTTGATCGCTCTCGGTGCTGAAATCGCCGATCGCGCACAGCACGTTCATCTCCGGCATGTACCCGGCCGCGCAGCCCGGCGGGATGTCGTAGGGGACCACCTTGTATCGGTGCAGCGAGCGGGTCGACCCGTCGCGGGCGGTGCTGGTGATGTCGACGTCGTCGAACTCCGTCAGCCCGCGCTCGCGCATGTCCTGCTCGTTCATGAAGATCAGCGTGCGCAGGTTCTTCACGCCGCGATAGCGGTCGTTGTCGGAGTAGATACTGGTGTTCCACTGGTCGTGGGAACGCTGGGTGGCCAGGGTGAGCACCCCGGGCGGATTGATGGTGTCGGGCAGTGTCACGGTGGCGAATTCGGCCTTGCCCGAGGGGGTCAGGAAGATCAGTTCGCGCGCGGGCTGGCGGATGCGGAAACCCAGCGGCAGGCGGACGCGGCGGTTGTAGTCCTCGAAGCCGGGCAGCACCTTCGACATCACGTCGCGGATGCGGTCGTAGTCCTCGATGTAGTACTCCCACGGCGTCTCGGTCCGCGGCAGCGCGGCTTTGGCGATGCCTGCCAGGATCGCGGGCTCCGACATCAGGTGCGGGGACGCGGGCTTCTTCATGCCCCGCGACATGTGCACCACCGCCATGCCGTTCTCCATCGAGGTGATCTGCGGCCCGCTGCGCTGGTGGTCGCGTTCCGTGCGCCCGATGCAGGGCAGGATCAGCGCGCGTTTGCCGTGGATGACGTGGCTGCGATTGAGCTTGGTGCTGACATTGACGGTGAAGCCGCACTTCTGGAACGCCGCGAAGGTGTAGGCGGCATCCGGCGCGGCAGCGACGAAATTGCCGCCCATGCTGAGGAAGAACTCGAGCTTGCCCGCCTGCATCGCCTGGATCGTGGACACCACGTCGTAGCCGTTGGCGCGCGGCGGATCGATCTTGCACACCTGCGCCAGCCGGTCCAGGAACTCCGCGCTCGGATTGTTGTCGATGCCGCAGGTGCGGTTGCCCTGCACGTTGCTGTGCCCGCGCACGGGCGACGGACCGGCGCCCTCCCGGCCCAGATTGCCGCGCATGAGCAGCACATTGACGATCTCGCGGATCGTGTCGACACCGTGCTCGTGCTGGGTGATGCCCAGACACCAGCTCATGACGGTGCGGTCGGCGTCGCAGTAGATGCCGGCGGCCTTGCGGATGTCGCTCTCGCTCAGACCCGATTGCCGCTGGATCTCGGCCCAGGTGGTGTCCTTCACCTCGCGCACGTAGTCGTCGAAGCCGACGGTGTAGCGCTCGATGAACTCGTGGTCGAGGGCCTTGGGGTCGGTCTCGGCTTCCTCCAGCACGTGTTTGGCGATGCCGCGCAGCAGCGCGAAGTCGCCGCCGATGCGGACCTGCAGATTCAGGGTGCTGGTCTTGGTGGGGTGGAAGGTGGCCATCGCGGCGAAGTCGTGCGGGATGATCGTGTTGCGCGCGCCCGCCTCGATCAGCGGGTTGACGTGCACGATCTGCGCGCCGCGCTTGTGTGCCTCGGCCAGCGCGGTCAGCATGCGCGGCGCGTTGGAGGCCGCGTTGATGCCCATCACGAACAGCGCGTCGGCCTTGTCCCAGTCCTCGATGTCGCAGGTGCCCTTGCCGGTGCCCAGGGCCGCGTTGAGCGCGCGGCCGCTGGCCTCGTGGCACATGTTGGAGCAGTCGGGCAGGTTGTTGGTGCCGAATTCGCGCACCATCAGCTGGTAGAGGAAGGTGGCCTCGTTGCCGAGCCTGCCCGAGGTGTAGAACGACGCCAGATTCGGGTCGGGCAGTTCGCGCAGCGTCTTGCCGACCATCTCGAACGCGTCCGGCCAGCTGATCGGGACGTAGTGGTCGGTCGCGGCGTCGTAGACCATCGGATGGGTGAGCCTGCCCTGGTCCTCGAGGTCGTAGTCGCTCCAGGTGGCGAGCTCGCTGACGGTGTGCGCGGCGAAGAACTCCGGGGTGCACCGCTTGTGCGTCATCTCCCAGGTGACGTGCTTGATGCCGTTCTCGCAGACGTCGAGCTTGAGGCCGTCGGTCGCGTCGGGCCAGGCACAGCCGGGGCAGTCGAAGCCGTGCGAGGCGTGGTTCATCTTGAGAATGGCCTTGGTACCGATCAGCGGTTCGTGCTCCTTGAGCACCATGAACTTGCCGACGGCCAGCGCGGCGCCCCACCCCGCGGCCGGATGGTGATAGGGCTTCACCGACGGAACGGCGTCGCGATCGGCGGGGCCGCTCGGTCCGTTGTCGGGGTCATACGCGGTGTACGGACCGTCAGCCATGACGTGTTCCCTTCGATCGAAAGTGTTCGAAGCCTGTCGGTACCCGGTTGGGATTCTCTACCGCCGAGATCACGGATGGGCGTAGGCCGGGTACCGGCCCACCGACATCGAGCGTGTCGCGCGCGGTTCGAGTGTGTGCCCGCCGGTCCGGTCGCGTCCAAGACAGACTTCCGAGCACCCGATAGGCGCCGCTTATCACTGCCGGTAGAGTCCCGAAAACCGCGTCTCACCTGCGTTTCGACGGTTTGACGCGCGCCGCGCGGGTCGGTGACGATGGTCCATCGGCCCAGGGGAGACCGCCCCGTGACCGACTTTCGGAGGAACCCCTTGCGCACCATCTCGACCCAGGCGCGCCCGGTGATTCGACGGTTCACCACCGACATCGATCATCTGCCCGCTGCCCGGGTGTTCGCCGGCCTGGCCGTGCCCGGCCTGCTGCTCGTCGCGGCGGGCCGCACCGACCTGCTCATCTACGCGGTGTTCGGGTCCTTCACCGGCATGTACGGCTTCGCGGAAGCGCCGCGGCAGCGGCTGGTCCATCAGTGCGAGGCGGCGGTGCTGCTGGTCGGCGCGGTCGGCGCGGGCATCCTGCTCGCCCGGCTGCACGCCCCGCCCGCTGTGCTGGTCGCGGCGGTGGCGGTGTTCGCCGCGGTCGCCTCGCCGATCACCGACCGGCTCGGCCTGCGGCCGGAGGGCCCGTTCTTCGGCATCTTCGCCTTCGGCGCCGTCGCGATGGTCGCGGGTGGCCGGCGTGATCCGCTGTCCGCGCTGGCGGTCTGCGCGCTCACCGCGGCGTTGTGCGTGGTGGTCGGCTATCTCGAGTCGACGCGGCGGGAGCGTCGCGACGACACCCGCGCTGTCCCGGTGACGATTCCGCCGCATCGCACCGGCCGGATCTCGCTGGTGCAGGCGGGTCGCTACGCGCTGGCCATCTCCGTCGCGGGCGGCATCGGCCTGCTGCTCGGTGTCGGCCACGCCAACTGGGCGATGGCGGGCGCGGCGGTGCCGTTGGCGGCCGCCGACTCGCGCGGGCGGATCACCCGCGGGCTGCACCGCGTCGTCGGGACCTTCCTGGGTCTCGCGGTCACGGCCCCGCTGCTGATCCCCGGTCCCAGCCCGGCGATGCTGGGACTGGCGATCATCGCGCTGCTGTACCCGACCGAACTGTTCCTGGCCCGCCACTACGCGGTCGCGCTCGGGTTCTTCACCCCGCTGATCATGTCGATGACCGAATTGGCCGACCCCACCGATCCGCTGACCATGCTCACCGATCGCGCCGTCGACACGGTGATCGGTGTCGCGGTGGGCGTCGCGGTGGCCCTGCTGATCCGCGAACCGGCGCTCGGCACGGCCCCGACCTCCCCGCCGAAGGCATGCGAACCGATGCATACTGTCGACATGGCTGACGACAACCAGTGGTACTACTGCATCAAGCACCATCAGGCCGAACAGGGCAAGACCTGCTGGTACGGCGACCGGATGGGTCCCTACCCGGACCAGGCCACCGCCGAACGAGCACTCGAGATCGCCAAGGCCCGCAACAAGGCCGCCGACGCCGAGGACGACTGAGCTGCTGTTCCGCCAACTCGAGTACTTCGTCGCCCTCGCCCGCGAACGGCACTTCGCCCGCGCGGCCGCGGCCTGCTACGTCTCCCAGCCCGCCCTGTCCGAGGCGCTACGCAAACTCGAACACGAGCTGGGGGTTCCGCTGGTCCGGCGCGGGCGCACGTTCGAGGGACTGACCCCCGAGGGCGAACGACTCGTGTTGTGGGCCAGGCGGATCCTGGCCGACCGCGACGCGCTCGCGCACGAGGTGCACGCGTTGCAGACCGGCCTCACCGGTGACCTGCGGATCGGGGCGATCCCGGCCGCCTCGGGCACCGTCGCCCTGCTGACCGACCCGTTCTGCACCGCGCACCCGCTGGTGCGGATCCGGGTGGAGACCAGCCTGCGTTCGGGCGATATCGTCGAGCGGCTGCGGCGTTTCGAACTCGACGCGGGCATCGTCTACGGCGACGGCGTCGACACCGCGGGCCTCACCCGGACCCCGCTCTACGCCGAACGGCAGGTCCTGCTGGCGGGCACCGATCTGCTGGCGGGCCGGTCCGGGGCGATCAGCTGGGCCGAGGCGCTCGAGATGCCGATGTGCTTGCTGCACAAGGGCATGCGCGGCCGCGATCTGATCGACGACGCCCTGGTCCCCACCGGTCTGGTGCCGTCGCCGCAGGTGGAGACCGATTCGGTGGTGTCGCTGCTCGCGCATGTGAGCACCGGCCGCTGGGCCTGTGTGGTGCCGCAGCCGTGGCTGACGATCTTCCCGCCGCCCGCGGGCGTACGGACCCTGCGCCTGGACGACCCGGCCGTGACCGCCGGGATCGTGCTCGTCACCCCGGCCGTCGAGCCGGGGTCGGTGCTGGTCAAAGCGCTCATCGAGACCGCGCGCACGGCCGGTATCGACGACACCCTGCGGCGCTCGGCGCAGCGGCGCGAGAGCTGAGATCGACATCGGCTATGAGTGTGCGCACCTTCGGTACTGTCGATCGATATGAGGAACCACCTGGTGGTGCCCGCAGTCAATCGCCTGGTCGGTTCGATCCTGATCGGGGCGCTGATCGGGGTCCTCGTCGGCCTCGGACTCGGGCGGGGCGTAGCGCTGGGTGGCCTGATCGGCATCGCGGCGATGGCCACGGTCTTCGTCGTCGCGGGCTGGCTGGTGCTGTGGCCGATGGACGCCGCGCAGACCAAGGCGAATGTGCGGCGCGAGGACTTCCAGCCGTTCGTCCAGGAGATCTCGGTGGTGTCCTCGGCGGCGGGCGGGATCATCGGCATCGTGGCGATCCTGGTGTTCGGCCGGTCGGAGGAGGGGCACGTCGCGGCGGCGACGGCGCTGGCCGGCGTCTTCGCGGCCTGGGCGGCGGTGCACCTGATGTACGCGGCGCGATATGCCTTCCACTACTACGAATCACCCACGGGCGGGATCGATTTCAACTCCGAGGAGCCGCCCTCGTACCGCGACTTCCTCTATTTCAGCTACAACCTCGGGATGACCTATCAGGTCTCCGACACCAATGTCACCAGTCCGGTGGTGCGGGCCATCGTGCTCCGGCACTGCCTGCTGTCCTACGCTTTCGGCACGGTCATCCTGGCGACGACGATCAATCTCGTCGTCGGCATCGCGACCGGCTGAGCGAACCCACCGCAACCCGACCGATGGGCACCTCCTGATGAGCAGAGTCACCGCACGGCGCAAGACGATCCGGCTGTCGCCGACCGGACGGATCCAGCGCCCGGACACCCTGGCGGTGGAGGAACCGCTCGAGATCCGCGTGGACGGGCAGTCGCTCACCGTCACCATGCGCACCCCGGGCAACGACATCGACCTGGTGCACGGTTTCCTCTTCGGCGAGGACATCATCGGCTCGGCGGAGGACATCGTCACCGCCCGCTACTGCGCGGGCACCGACGAGCAGGGCCGCAACACCTACAACGTGCTCGACCTGCGCCTGCGCACCCCGGTGCCGCTGCACACCCGCAACTTCCTCACCACCGGCGCGTGCGGCCTCTGCGGCAAGTCCGCGCTCGACGAGGTGCGCACGCACACCCGCTACCCGATCCCGCGCGACACCGCGACGGTGTCGACCGAGGTCCTGTCCGGCCTGCCCAAGCAGCTGCGCGCCGGTCAGAAGCTCTTCGACGCCACCGGCGGCCTGCACGCGGCGGGCCTGTTCAGCACCGACGGCACGTTGCTGGCGGTCCGCGAGGACATCGGCAGGCACAACGCCGTCGACAAGGTGATCGGCTGGGCGTTGCGGGAGAACCGGATTCCCGCGCCGGATCTGATCCTGGTGGTGAGCAGCCGCGCGTCCTTCGAACTGGCGCAGAAGGCGGTGATGGCCGGCATCCCGATCCTGGCCGCGGTGTCGGCGCCGAGCTCACTGGCCGTGGACCTGGCGGCCGAGTCGGAGCTGACGCTGGTGGGCTTCCTGCGCGGCGAGACGATGAATATCTACACGGGTGAACATCGTCTGACCTGAGCGTTTCACGGTCGAAGTGGGCGTTCGGCCATACTGCCCAGTACGGTGTCGGGACTGCTACCCCGGCATCGAAGCCCGGGGGGAGTTTAGAAACGAAGATGTTTTACATGATGACGAAAGATCGGCGCCCCGTCCGGATGGTGCTCACCGCGCTGCTCGGGGCCGTCGTGGTGCTCACCGGCGGATGCGGCATCGGATCCGAGCCCGCGACCCCGCCGCGCACGACGACGAGTATCGCCGCCATCGATCCCGGCGCGGGCGGCGCCGGCAACGTCTCGATCGCGGTGCCCGGCAGTCTGGCCGCCGACTTCAACGCAGTACAGCAGGGTTTCCGCGGCAGCGTGGGACTGGCGATCATGCCGGTGGGCGGGGACAAGATGGTCACCTTCGGCACCTGGACCTCGGGCCCGGCCTGGTCGACGATCAAGGTGCCGCTGGCCATCGCGGCGCTGCGCAACAACGCCTCCTACGTCACCACCGCGACCTCGGCCATCACCGCCTCCGACAACGGCGCCGCCGACACCCTGTGGCAGTCGCTGGGTTCCGGCGCCGCCGCGGCCACGGCCGTGGAGAACGTGCTGCGCGAGGGCGGCGACACCACGACCACGGTGCCCACCGCCCGCACCAGGGCCGACGCGTCGGTCTACGGCCAGGCCGAATGGACGCTGGCCGAGCAGGTGCGTTTCGCCGCGCACCTGCCCTGCATTCCGCAGAGCCAGCGCGTGGTCGGGCTCATGCAGCAGATCATCCCGAGTCATCGCTGGGGACTGGGCGCCTTCGGCAGCGCCGAGTTCAAGGGCGGCTGGGGCCCGGACCTGTCCGGCAAATACCTGGTCCGCCAGTTCGGGCTCATCGATTCGCCCTCGGGCCGGATCGCGATCGCCTTCGCCGCGCAACCGGATTCGGGCTCCTTCAACGACGGCATGACCATGCTGGACAAGATGGCGACGCTGATCTCGGGTCATCTCGGCGAGCTGGCCGGAGGTCACTGCCCCTGATCGCCGTCGGTGCGGCAAGATGAACGCCATGCGCATCGGAGTCTTGACCGGAGGCGGAGACTGTCCAGGGCTGAACGCGGTGATCCGGGCTGTCGTCCGCACCGCGAACGGCCGCTACGGCGACTCGATCGTCGGGTTCGAGGACGGCTGGCGCGGCCTCCTAGAGGACCGCAAGATCCGCATCCACAACGACGACCGCACCGACCGGCTGCTCACCAAGGGCGGCACCATGCTCGGCACCGCGCGCACCAATCCGGATGTGCTGCGCGCCGGGCTCGGCCGGATCAAGCAGACCCTCGACGACAACGGCATCGAAGCCCTGATCCCGATCGGCGGCGAGGGCACGCTCACCGCCGCGAGCTGGCTCTCCGACGAGGGGGTGCCGGTGGTCGGCGTCCCCAAGACCATCGACAACGACATCGATTGCACCGACGTCACGTTCGGCCACGACACCGCCCTCTCGATCGCCACCGAGGCCATCGACCGTCTGCACACCACCGCCGAATCCCATCAGCGGGTGATGCTGGTGGAGGTGATGGGCAGGCACGCGGGCTGGATCGCGCTCAACTCCGGCATCGCGGCCGGCGCGCATCTGACCCTGGTGCCCGAGGAGCCCTTCGACGTGGCGCAGGTGTGCGCGATGATCAAGAGCCGTTTCCAGCGCGGGGACAAGCACTTCATCTGCGTGGTCGCCGAAGGCGCGCACCCCGCACCGGATTCCGGCTTCGCGCTGCGCGAGGGCGGAATCGACGAGTTCGGTCACGAGCGGTTCACCGGCGTCGCCCAGCAGCTCGGCTCGGAGATCGAGCGCCGGATCGGCAAGGAGGTCCGCACCACCGTGCTCGGCCACGTCCAGCGCGGTGGCAGCCCGACCCCCTACGACCGCATCCTGGCGACCCGCTTCGGCGTGCACGCCGCCGAAGCGGTACACGCCGGACACTTCGGGCAGATGGTCGCCCTGCACGGCACCACCATCGGGTTGGTTCCGCTGTCGGAGGCCACCAAGCAGCTCAAGCGGGTTCCGCCGGAACGACTCGGCGAGGCGCGGGCCTTCTTCGGCTGACCCGCAGCGGTCCTCGACTTTTCGGTGCGCGTCGGTACCGTTGCCGTATGCGCACCGGTCGAGTGATCGTTTCGGTACTGTTCGTGGTCGCCGCGCTGGTGACGGGCTGTTCGTCGGACGAGGACGCCGGACCCGCCGTCCAGGGGCCGTGGCACGGTGACATCGAGGTGCCGGGTGCGCCGATCGCGATCGGCGTGACCTTCGCCGAGAACGGTTCGGCCACCATCGACATCCCGGCACAGGGCGTGCGCGCCGCGGCGCTGAAGGACGTGCGCACCGAGCCGGACCGGGTCGAGTTCACCGTTCCCGACGCACCGGGCGACCCGGGTTTCCGCGGCAAGCTCGACGGCGAGCAGATCACCGGCGACTGGGCGCAGTCCGGCCAGACGGTGCCGCTGGTGCTGCGCCGCGGCCCGGTCGAGAGCGTGGCCAGGCCGCAGGACCCGAAACCGCCGTACCCGTACCGCAGCGAGGACGTCACCTATCGCAGCGGTGACATCACCATCGCGGGCACGCTCACCGAACCCGAAGGCAGCGGCCCGTTCCCGGCGATGCTGCTGATCACCGGCAGCGGACCGCAGGACCGCAACGAGGACCTGGTGGGCCACCGCCCGTTCCTGCTGCTGGCCGACACCTTCACCCGCGCGGGCTACGCCGTGCTGCGCACCGACGACCGCGGCGTCGGCGGCACCGGCGGCAACCTCGACGACGCCACCTACCCCGACCTCGCCGCCGACGCGGCCGCGGGCGTCGCGTTCCTGCGCGCCCGGCCCGAGATCGATCCGGCGAAGGTCGGCCTGTTCGGGCACAGCGAGGGCGGCTACCTCGCCCCGCTCGTCGCCGCCCGGCCCGACAGCAACGTCGCGTTCGCGGTGCTCATGGCCGGCCCGGCGGTGGTCGGCGCGGACGTGCTGATCGAGCAGAACAAGGTGATCATGGCCGGCGCGGGCGCGCCGCAGAACGAGATCGACGCGCAGGTCGACTACGTCACCCGGTGGTCGGCCCTGCTGCGCGCGGGCGATACCGCCGGCGCCGCGGCCTACGCCCAGCAGCACAACGATTCGCTGCCGCCCGAGCAGCGCGCGCCCCAGGCGACCCTCGACTCGTTCAACACCCCGTACATGGCCTCGTTCATCACCTACGACCCGAAGCCCGCGCTGGAGGCCCTGCGGGTGCCGGTGCTGGCCTTCTTCGGCGACAAGGACCAGCAGGTGCTCGCCACGCAGAACGAGCCGCCGATGCGGGCGAACCTGGCGGGCGACCCCGACGCCACCGTGCACACCTTTCCCGGCCTCAACCACCTGATGCAGCCCACCGACACGGGCAAACCCAGCGAATATTCCACCATCGAGACCACCATCGACCCGGCGGTGCTCACCTACGTCACCGACTGGCTCACCCAGCGCGTCCCGCCCCGCTAGAGCTTCCTAAGATAGACAGTTATGAGCGCACCCACGGTCGAGTTGATGGACTACGCCGATGTCATCTCCCGGTACGAGCCGGTGCTCGGCATGGAGGTCCACGTCGAGTTGTCCACGGCGACCAAGATGTTCTGCGGTTGCCCCACCGAGTTCGGCGCCGAACCCAATACCCAGGTGTGCCCGGTCTGCCTCGGCCTGCCCGGCTCGCTGCCGGTGGTCAACGAGAAGGCCGTCGAGTCGGCCATCCGGATCGGTCTCGCGCTGAACTGTTCGATCACCCCGTGGGGCCGGTTCGCGCGCAAGAACTACTTCTACCCGGATCAGCCGAAGAACTACCAGATCAGCCAGTACGACGAGCCGATCGCCACCGACGGCTTCCTCGATGTCGTGCTCGACGACGGGTCCACCTTCCGGGTGGACATCGAGCGCGCCCACATGGAGGAGGACACCGGCAAGTCGCTGCACGTGGGCGGCGCGACCGGTCGAATCCACGGCGCCAGTCACTCGCTGCTCGACTTCAACCGCGCGGGCGTGCCGCTGATCGAGATCGTCACCAAGCCGATCACCGGTGCCGGTGAGCGCGCGCCCGAGGTCGCCCGCGCCTACGTCACCGCGCTGCGCGAGGTGCTGCGCTCGCTGAACGTCTCCGACGTGAAGATGGAGCAGGGCTCGCTGCGCTGCGACGCCAACGTGTCGCTGATGCCGGTGGGCGCGAAGGAATTCGGCACCCGCACCGAGACCAAGAACGTGAACTCGCTCAAGAGCGTCGAGGTCGCGGTGCGCTACGAGATGCGCCGGCAGGCGGCCGTGCTCACCGACGGCGGCGAGATCGTCCAGGAGACCCGGCACTTCAACGAGGCCGACGGCTCCACGTCCGCGGGTCGCCGCAAGGAGACCGCCGAGGACTACCGCTACTTCCCGGAGCCGGACCTCGAGCCCGTCGCCCCGGCCGCCGAGTGGGTCGAACAACTGCGCGCCACCATTCCGGAGTACCCGTGGCTGGTACGCGCCCGGATCCAGGCCGACTGGGGCCTGTCCGACGAGGTCATGCGCGACCTCGTCAACGCGGGCGCGCTCGACCTGATCATCGCCACCGTCGAGGCGGGCGCCCCCGCGAACGAGGCGCGCTCGTGGTGGGTCGCCTATCTGACCGAGAAGGCCAAGGAGCGCGAGGTCGCCCTGGCCGAGCTGCCGATCACCCCGGCGCAGGTGGCGGCGGTGATCGCGCTGGTCGAGGCCAAGACCGTCAACAACAAGGTCGCCAAGCAGGTCGTCGACTTCGTCCTCGCGGGCGAGGGCGAGCCCGCCGCGATCGTCGAGGCCAAGGGCCTGGGCATGGTCAGCGACGACTCCGCCCTGCAGGTCGAGGTCGAGAAGGCGCTGGCCGCCAACCCCGATATCGCCGAGAAGATCCGCGCCGGCAAGGTCCAGGCGGCGGGCAAGATCGTCGGTGACGTGATGAAGGCCACCCGCGGCCAGGCCGACGCGGCCAAGGTCCGCGAGCTGGTCCTCGCCGCCTGCGCGTAGACGCTCGACAACCACCGCCCCCCACCGGATTCCGGTGGGGGGCGGTGGTGTTCTAGTCGGGGCCGCCTGCCCCGCCCTGCGGCGGCGGGATGCGCACGACGCGATCGTCGAACTCGCCCGGCGTGCCGTCGGCCTTGTTGGTCGTGGTCACCCAGACGCTGCCGTCGGGCGAGGCCGTCGCGCCGAGGAGCTTGCCGTACTTGTCCTGGGCGATCAGGGCAGGCGCGGTGGTGACGGCGAAGGTATTGGGGTCGGCGGCCACGGCGGCCAGCGCCTTGCCCTCGCCCAGGGCCACGGCGACACCGTCACCGGTGGCCGTGCAACCACCGACGCCGGGTCGATCGGGCCAGGTCCACGAGACGGTCAGGGTGCCGTCGGTGCCCAGATGCTGGAGCCGGTCCTCGGCGGCGGTGCGGTCGGTGACCCACATGCCGTCCTTGCCGTCGCGGCAGATGTCGCCCGCCGTGCCGATGCCCGAGGCCACCACCTGCGGCGTGTTCACCCCCGAGGACGGCGACTCCAGGCGCAGCACCTTCCCGCCGAGCGAGCCGGGATCGGCTGCCGCGCCGGGGTTGCCCGCGTCGCCGGTGAGGACGAGCAGCTGGGTGGGCGTCGCCCAGTCGATGGCGCCGCGATTCCCGCTGGCGCCCTTCGGGATTCCGGTCAGGATCTCCTTGGGCGCCCCGCCGTTGCGGGACAGCCGGACCACCCGGTTGTCGCTGCCGGTGGTGATGTAGGCGTACATCAGCCCGTCCTCGCCGAAGGTGGGCGAGAGCACGATGTCGGAGATGCCGCCGTCGCCGGAACCGTCGACCGGCACGCGCGCGACCTCGACCGCCGGCTCCTGCGGCGTGCTCGCGTCGACCGGGGTCACCTGCAGGATGCGGCCGGTCCGCCGCTCCGCCACCAGCGCACCGTCGCCGACCGGGATCAGCCCGGCGGCCGAATCCAGGCAGGTGGCGATGACATTCGGGTCGGGATCGATGCACGGGCCGGTCGGCCGCGGTACCTGGGAGGGCGACTCCTGCGGCTTCTTCGGCTCGACATTGGACCCACCCAGCGACGGCTCGGTGGTGAACGGGCTCGACGCCGACTCGTCGAATCGGGCGCACCCGGCGACCAAGACGGTGCCCAGTGCCAACCCGATCGCCACGCGGCCCGCGAATACCGAACTCATGGCACAGACGTTACCGGCAGCCGAGTGGGGCTGACACGCCTGTTCCGGGGAAGACCGGCACACCGACTCGGCACGTCATAGGGTGAGGCGGTGACCGACAAGTCGAATGACACGCCGAACGCCGATGGGCCGGCGCCGACCGGACCGCCCGCGTCGTCGTCGGGTCGC
Organism: Nocardia sp. No.11; assembly: GCF_038752175.1. Lineage (NCBI taxonomy): Bacteria > Bacillati > Actinomycetota > Actinomycetes > Mycobacteriales > Nocardiaceae > Nocardia > Nocardia sp. No.11. Next base: position 14,272 of record NZ_JBCGFB010000025.1, read on the forward strand.
CCGGTGACCAGCCCGTACGATTCGCCCACCACGCAGATGCCGAAACCGGATCTGCACAAGGACATTCCGCGCACCGACGAGGACCTCGGCCTCGACCCCGGTGACGAGGTGCCCAGCGCCGGTGCCGCACAGGCCGCCGGTGGGGGCGACGACGGGTACGGCTACGCGTCGATCCCGCCCGCGGCGGCTGCCTCGGCGGGCGCGGTCCGGCTGCAGCGCCGTAATCGCGAGCCTCGCCGCGGCACCCTGGACCTGGGTCTGTTCGTGCTGCGCCTGGTGGTCGGCTACACCTTCATCTACCACGGGCTGCAGAAGCTCACCGGCTGGTTCCACGGCCCCGGCCTCGACGGCACCAAGGCGATGATGGAGGGCGGCGGCTGGGATTATCCGTCGCTGTCGACGGCCCTGGTGATCGCCGGCGAACTCGGTGGCGGCGTCCTGCTCGTCCTCGGTCTGGCCACCCCGCTCGCCGGTGGTGCCGTGCTGGCGACGATCCTCACCGCGTGGATGTGGAAGCAGGGCATGATCCCTGGCTTCCAGTACAACGCGGGGACCCCCACCGGCGTCGAACTCGACAGCGTGCTGGCCGGCGCGGCGCTGGCGATCATCCTCACCGGCCCCGGCCGCTGGTCCTTCGACCGTGCCCGCGGCTGGGCGACCCGCCCGGCCTACGGCTCCTTCACCGTCGTCGTGCTCGCCATCGCCGCCGCGATCGCCACCTACGTGTTCCTCCACGGCGGCAATCCGTTGAAGGGCATCGGCCCGTTCAACTGAGTCCGGACGGCTGCGGCGGTGTGGGTTCGGCCAGGTGGGCGGTCATGGTGATCCGCACATCGGCCAGGAATTCCTCGAACCGCCGCAGCTCGGTGGGGGAGTATCGCCCCATGACCGTCTCCTCCACCTTCACCCCGAGGGGTCCGAAGAAGTCGTCGGCCAGGTCGTGGATGCGCGGGGTGCTGCGCAGGGTGACGATGCGCCGGTCGTCGTGCTCGCGGCTGCGGACGATGTGCCCGGCCTTCTCGAGCCGGTTCAGCAGCGCGGTGGTCGCGCTGTTGGACAACGAGATCCGCTCGCTGAGCCGCGCGGGTGACAGGGTCGCGCCGCGTTCCTCCGCGGTGAGGATCTCGATCAGCGCCTCGGCATCGGTGGAGTGCAGCCCGAGCCAGGCCGCGAATCGATGGGTGAATTCGCGGTAGTTCGCGCCGTAGGCGCGCATGCCCTCGTGGATCCGTTGATACTGCGCGCCAGCGTCCGACCGGGTCATAGGTTCCTTTCGCATCGGTTGACATCCTATTGCCCGCAATCTACTTTGACCATGGAAATATTCCACCATGGAAATAGGAGATGCGATGAGTCAAGAGTCGTCCATCCGCCGATGGCTCGGCTTGATCGCCATCGCCCTCGGTGTCGCGCTGATCGTGGTCGACACCACGATCGTCAACGTGATCATCCCGTCGATCATCGAGGATCTGGCGACGGGTTCGACCGAGGCGCAATGGATTCAGGAGTCCTACGCGATCGTGTTCGCGGCGCTGCTGCTGGTGGTCGGCCGGATCGCCGACATCGTCGGGGCGCGCAGAGTGTTCGTCGCCGGTGTCGTCGTCTTCGGCGCGACCAGCGTCCTGGCCGGGCTCGCCCCCGGCGGCGGACTGCTGATCGTCGCCCGGTTCCTGCAGGGCGCCGGCGCCGCGATGATCCTGCCGACCTCGCTGGCGCTGCTCAACGCCACCTTCACCGGGAAAGCGCGTGGTCAGGCGTTCGCGGTGTGGGGTTCGACGATCGGCGCCGCCGCGGCGCTCGGCCCGCTGCTCGGCGGCTGGCTGGCCGAACACGTGTCGTGGCGCTGGGCGTTCGGGATCAACGTGCCACTGGCGGTGCTGATCGTGATCGGTGTGCTGGCGTGCATCGCGCCCTCGCCGAAGGTCGCGGGACGACTCGATGTGCTCGGCGCGATCCTGTCGGTGCTCGGTCTCGGGCTGCTCGCCTTCGGGCTGGTCGAAGGCCGCACCTACGGCTGGATCAGCACGGTGCATCCGCTGGGGATCGGCGGTCTCACCTGGGGCAGTGGGCCGTCGCCGGTGCTGGTCGCCCTGGTGCTGAGCGCGCTCGCGCTGGCCGGTTTCGTGGTGCGCCAGGTGCTGCTGCGCCGCGGTCCCGACGCCGACAAGGCGCTGATGGATCTGAGCCTGTTCCGGCTGGCCTCGTTCCGCAACGGCAATATCGCCACGCTGATCATCGGGCTCGGCGAGTTCGGCATCGTCGCGGTCCTGCCGCTGTGGCTGCAGTTCACCCTCGGCTACAGCGCCGTGCAGTCCGGGCTGGCGCTGGTGCCGATCGCCATCGGCAGCTTCATCGCCAGCGGTGCCAGCTTCGGGATGGCGGGCAAGGCGTCACCGCTGAACATGGTGCGGCTCGGTCTCGCCCTCGAGGTCGTCGGCCTGGCGGCGCTGGCCTTCTTCGCCGCCACCGACAGTTCCTGGTGGGCGCTGTCGCTGATCCTGTGCGTGTACGGCATCGGTGTCGGATTCGCCACGGCCCAGGTCACCAATGTGGTGCTGGCCGAGATCCCCGAGAACGACAACGGCCAGGCCTCCGGCATCCAGAGCGCCTTCCGTCAGCTCGGTTCCGCGCTCGGCATCGCGGTGCTCACCACGGTCTTCTTCACCACGCTGAGCTCGCAGGTCGACGACGACCTCACCGCCGCCGGCCTGCCCCCGGCCCAGGCGCAGCAGTACGCGCACGCCGTCACCAGCAGCGCGGGCGCGGCGATCGAAGGCTTCGCCGCTCAACCGGAGACCCGCGAGGTCGCCGAGACCGGCCGCACGGCGATGACCGATGGCATCACCCTGGGCGGCTACCTCGCCGCGGGCTTCGTCCTGCTCGGGTTGATCGCCACCGCGCTCATCCCGTCCCGCACGGGCGACGAGTCGTCCACGCCGACAACACAACCCGCGCTCGTGTAAGCGCGGAACCGCTGATTCGGTGAGGGCCCGGGTAACTCACCGAGTCGAGCTGACCGAGCAGTGGGGGGGGGGGGGGGGGGGGGGGGGGCCGGGG
>NZ_JBCGFB010000025.1:17363-67030 GCF_038752175.1 Nocardia sp. No.11
CCGAGTCGAGCTGACCGAGCAGTGCGCCGCCGGTCGCGAAACGCGACCGGCGGCGCACTGCTCGCTCTGGCGGGTAAGGCGATTACGGCACCTTGCGGACGGCACCCTTGTCGGCCGAGGTGGCCAGCGCCGCGTAGGCGCGCAGGGCCGTGGTCACCGGGCGGACGCGGTCCGCCGGCTGCCACGGCCGCTCCGAGGCCTCCATCTTGGCGCGGCGCTCGGCCAGCACCTCGTCGGAGACCAGGACCTCGAGCGCGCGGGTGTGCACGTCGACGCGGATGCGGTCACCGTTCTCGATCAGGCCGATCACGCCACCCTGGGCGGCCTCGGGGGAGATGTGGCCGATCGACAGGCCCGAGGTGCCGCCGGAGAAGCGGCCGTCGGTGATCAGCGCGCACACCTTGCCCAGGCCCGCGCCCTTCAGGAAGGCGGTGGGGTGCAGCATCTCCTGCATGCCGGGGCCGCCGGAGGGGCCCTCGTAGCGGACGACGATCACGTCGCCGGGCTGGATCTTCTTGCCCAGGATCATCGAGACCGCTTCCTCTTGGGACTCGACCACCACGGCCGGTCCCTCGAAGGTGAACAGTTCCTCGTCGATGCCCGCGGTCTTGAGGATCGCGCCGTCCGGGGCGATGTTGCCGCGCAGCACGCACAGCCCGCCCTCGACGGTGTAGGCGTGCTCGATGTCACGGATGCAGCCGCCCGCGGCGTCGGTGTCCAGCGAGGACCAGCGGTTGCTGGTGGAGAACGGCTCGACGGTGCGCACGCCACCGGGCGCGGCGTGGAACAGCTCGATCGCTTCCTCGGAAGCCTTGCCCGAGCGGATGTCCCAGGTGTCGAGGAATTCCTCGTAGTCGGCGGTGTGCACGGTGGTCACGTCGGTCTCGAGCAGCCCACCGCGACGCAGTTCGCCGAGGATGGCGGGGATGCCGCCGGCGCGATGCACGTCCTCCATGTGGTAGTCCGAGTTCGGCGAGACCTTCGACAGGCACGGCACCCGGCGGCTGATCTCGTCGATGGTGCTCAGATCGAAGTCGATCTCGCCCTCCTGCGCGGCGGCGAGGGTGTGCAGCACGGTGTTGGTGGAACCGCCCATGGCGACGTCGAGGGCCATCGCGTTGCGGAAGGCCTTGGCGTTGGCGATATTGCGGGGCAGGACCGAGGCGTCGTCGTCCTGGTACCAGCGCTTGGCGATGTCGACGATGACGGTGCCCGCCCGCTCGAACAGCGCGCGGCGCGCCGAGTGCGTGGCCAGCGTGGAGCCGTTGCCCGGCAGGGCCAGGCCCAGCGCCTCGGTGAGGCAGTTCATCGAGTTGGCGGTGAACATGCCCGAACACGAACCGCAGGTCGGGCAGGCCGAGCGCTCGACCTCGTCGAGGCCTTCCTCGGAGACGGCCTGGCTGGCGCTCGCCGAGATGGCGCTGACCAGGTCCAGCGGCGCGTGCGCGACACCGTCGACGACCACCGCCTTGCCCGCCTCCATCGGGCCGCCGGAGACGAACACGGCCGGGATGTTGAGCCGCATGGCGGCGTTGAGCATGCCGGGAGTGATCTTGTCGCAGTTGGAGATACACACGAGCGCGTCGGCGGTGTGCGCGTTGGCCATGTACTCGACCGAGTCGGCGATGATCTCGCGCGAGGGCAGCGAGTAGAGCATGCCGCCGTGGCCCATGGCGATGCCGTCGTCGACGGCGATGGTGTGGAACTCGCGCGGCACGCCGCCCGCGGCGCGCACGGCCTCGGCGACGATGTCGCCCATGTTCTTGAGGTGCACATGGCCGGGAACGAATTGGGTGTAGGAGTTCGCGATCGCGATGATCGGCTTACCGAAATCGGAGTCGGTCATGCCGGTGGCGCGCCAGAGCGAGCGGGCGCCCGCGGCATTGCGGCCGATGGTGGTGGTGCGTGAGCGAAGCGGTGGCATGGGGGAGTCCTCGTAGTGTCGCTGGGTGCGTCCAAGCGTGCGCGCAGGGGGCTGACCTGCGCCGCACAAGGCGAGTGCGCGGTGCGTCCGGCAAGCCTGCACGTTACTCCGGCGCGCGGTGGTCGCGTCGCGCCGGTGGTGGGTGCGGGTGGGTGCCGGAACCGGGCTCGAGGCGGGAGTGTCGCTCCGGAAGGTGTCGCCGCGGTGGTGCCGTCGGCGCGGGGTGCCCGGGTGCCGTCAGCGTACCCCTGCAACCGCAGGCGGCGCCGTGCCGATTCCCACAGTGACGGAGCCGACCCTCACTCCGCGGTGCCGGGCTCCTCGGCTTCGGACTGCTCGGCCTTCTTCGCCTCGGCCGCCCGCTCGGCGGCGACGCGCTCGGCCTCGGCCTGCTCGGCGGCGGCGAACACATCGGGCAGGCGGCCACCGGAGGCGTCGATCAGTTCACGCAACCGGTCGTAGCCCACCGCGGGCAGCCGGACCTCGGAGTCGTCGGCCAGCCGTGCCTTCACCGCGCCACGCTTGGGAATGCTGATGCCCTTGACCTGTGCCCAGTCGAGGTGTTTCGTGCCGACCATCGTGCTCAGGTCCAGGCCCGCGTCGGAGATCGTGGTGTGCGTCCGCACGACCCACCAGATCGCCACGAGCGGGAGCAGCAGCAGCCACCACAGTCCCGCCGGCCAGCCGACGAACGGGAAGAACACGCAGAACGCGAGCACCAGCACGCCGATGTAGGCCAGGCGCGGCACCCCGATGACGTGCACGCCCGGCGTGGGCGTGGTCGACCTGCGCGGCACCAGCAGCCAGACGACGACCGCGGTGGGCACGATCAGCCCGATCCGCAGGCCCAGCGACCAGTCCTGCACGGTGCCGACGACGACGAAGATCAGGTACGCGAGCACCACCGCGGCGATGGCCGCGAGCCTGCCCGGGCTCGCCGAGCGCAGGCCGCCGGGTCGCGAGGAGCGACCCGTATCGGTTCCCTCGGCGGCGGTGTGGGACGATTTAGCCGGTGGCACGGACTGATGCGGTGATGACACCCTCCTATCCTCGCATCCTGGTACACGGACCCACGCAACCACTCACGTCCCACATAATGGGACGCAGAGAGTAGTCTGTTTGACTCTTCGGCTCACGCGCGCCTAACGTCGTGCTCGTGAATCGAACCGAGTTGCTCGTAATCGGCCGGCGCGTCCAGCGTTGAGCCTGACTGCCTGAGTCGAATACGTCAGCTCGCGTTGCGACGCGCCACCCTCGAACAGCCATGGCTGGTCGGGGGCTTTTTTGTGTTCGGGCATTACCCGACGCGGCGGGTCGCAAGGCACCGCGTGTCAGGCACACCAAGTGTTGTCCGGGGTCAGAACGACAAAGTTAGGAACGAAGACGGTGAGTGCACCAACCGCACGGCCCGGGCCATCGGCCCGCAGGTCAGCGCCTTCAGCGGGACAGTCGAACCAGACTGGTAGCCCGGCGACCAACCCCACCCGCCGCCAGGTCGCGCCCGAGCGCGTCACCGGCGCGCAGTCGGTGGTCCGGTCCCTCGAAGAGCTCGACGTCGACACCGTATTCGGCATTCCCGGCGGCGCGGTCCTGCCCGTCTACGACCCGCTGTTCGATTCCACCAAGGTCCGCCACGTCCTGGTGCGTCACGAGCAGGGCGCCGGTCACGCGGCGACCGGCTACGCGCAGTCCTCGGGCAAGGTCGGTGTGTGTATGGCCACATCGGGCCCCGGCGCCACCAACCTGGTGACCCCGCTGGCCGATGCCCAGATGGACTCGGTCCCGATCGTGGCGATCACCGGTCAGGTGCCGTCGAGCCTGGTCGGCACCGACGCGTTCCAGGAAGCCGACATCTCCGGCATCACCATGCCGATCACCAAGCACAACTTCCTGGTCAAGGACCCGATCGACATCCCGCGCATCCTGGCCGAGGCGTTCTACCTCGCCGCCTCGGGCCGTCCCGGCGCCGTCCTGGTCGACATCACCAAGGACGCTCTGCAGGCCCAGACCACGTTCTCGTGGCCGCCGGAGATGCGGCTGCCCGGCTACCGTCCGGTCACCAAGCCGCACGGCAAGCAGGTGCGCGAGGCCGCCAGGATGATCCTGGAGTCCAAGTCGCCGGTGCTCTATGTCGGTGGCGGTGTCATCAAGTCCGACGCCTCGGCCGAGCTGCTGGAGCTGGCCGAGCTGACCGGTATCCCGGTGGTCACCACTCTGATGGCGCGGGGCGCGTTCCCCGACAGCCACACCCTGAACATGGGCATGCCCGGCATGCACGGCACCGTCGGCGCCGTGGCCGCGCTGCAGAAGTCGGACCTGCTGATCACCCTCGGCGCCCGCTTCGACGACCGCGTGACCGGTCAGCTGGACTCCTTCGCCCCCGACGCGAAGGTCATCCACGCCGACATCGACCCGGCCGAGATCGGCAAGAACCGCCACGCCGACGTCCCGATCGTGGGCGACGCGCGTGAGGTCATCGTCGAGCTGATCGAGACCCTCAAGGCCGATCCGCAGTCCGGCGCCGCCCCGCTGCTGAACCTGACCGAGTGGTGGGCCTACCTCAGCGGGATCCGCGACAACTACCCGCTGGGCTGGAAGACGCCCAGCGACGGTTCGCTCTCGCCGGAGTTCGTCATCGAGACGCTGGGCCGGCTGGCCGGTCCCGACGCCGTGTACTGCGCGGGCGTCGGTCAGCACCAGATGTGGGCCGCGCAGTTCATCAAGTACGAGAAGCCGCGCACCTGGCTGAACTCCGGTGGCCTCGGCACCATGGGCTACGCGGTTCCCGCGGCCATGGGCGCCAAGATGGGCACCCCGGAGAAGGAGGTCTGGGCGGTCGACGGTGACGGCTGCTTCCAGATGACCAACCAGGAGCTGGCCACCTGTGCCGTCGAGGGCGTGCCGATCAAGGTCGCGCTGATCAACAACGGCAACCTCGGCATGGTCCGCCAGTGGCAGACCCTGTTCTACGAGCAGCGCTACTCCAACACCGATCTCGGCACGCACACCCTGCGCATCCCCGACTTCGTGAAGCTGGCCGAGGCCCTGGGCTGCGTCGGCATCCGGGTGGAGAAGGAAGAGGATGTCGAGGCCGCGATCCGGCAGGCGCAGGCGATCAACGACCGCCCGGTCGTGATCGATTTCATCGTCGGCAAGGACGCCCAGGTGTGGCCGATGGTCGCCGCGGGCACCAGCAACGACGAGATCATGTTCGCCCGCGGCATCCGCCCGCTCTTCGACGAGGACGAGCAGGTCTCCGAGCCCGCCGTCATCCACGAGGCGATGGAGCGCGAGCAGGCGGCCTTCGAGAAGGGTTCCCAGGAATGAGCACCACCCACACCCTGAGCGTTCTCGTCGAGGACAAGCCGGGCGTGCTGGCGCGTGTCGCGAGCCTGTTCTCGCGCCGCGGCTTCAATATCGAGTCGCTGGCGGTCGGCGGCACCGAGATCCCCGAGATCTCGCGCATGACGATCGTCGTGACCGTCGACGATCTGCCGCTCGAGCAGGTCACCAAGCAGCTCAACAAGCTGATCAACGTCATCAAGATCGTGGAGCAGGACGCCGACGCCTCGGTGGCCCGCGAACTGATCCTGGTGAAGGTGCGGGCCGACGCGTCGGTGCGCACCCAGGTGATCGAAGCCGTGCAGTTGTTCCGCGCCAAGGTGATCGACGTCTCGCCCGACGCGCTGACCATCGAGGCCACCGGCACCCGGTCCAAGCTGGATGCCCTGCTGCGCATGGTCGAGCCCTACGGCATTCGCGAGATCGTGCAGTCGGGCGTGGTCGCAGTCGGACGCGGTCCGAAGTCGATCACGGCCACCCGCTAACTTTTACCCACCAGAAATTATCCAGAAGGGACTCCACAGTGGCAGTCGAGATGTTCTACGACGACGACGCTGACCTGTCGATCATCCAGGGCCGCAAGGTCGCCGTGATCGGCTACGGCAGCCAGGGCCACGCGCACTCGCTGAGCCTGCGCGACTCCGGTGTCGACGTCCGCGTCGGCCTCGCTGAGGGTTCGAAGTCGCGGCCGAAGGCCGAAGAGGCCGGGCTGACCGTCGGCACCCCCGCCGAGGTCTCCGAGTGGGCCGACGTGATCATGGTGCTGGCGCCCGACACCGCCCAGGCGTCGATCTTCACCAACGACATCGAGCCGAACCTGAAGGACGGCGACGCGCTGTTCTTCGGCCACGGCCTCAACATCCACTTCGGTCTGATCAAGGCTCCGGCCAACGTCACCGTCGCGATGGTCGCCCCGAAGGGCCCCGGCCACCTGGTGCGCCGTCAGTTCGCCGACGGCAAGGGCGTTCCGGCCCTGATCGCCGTCGACCAGGACCCGACCGGCGAGGGCCAGGCGCTGGCGCTGTCCTACGCCAAGGGCATCGGCGGCACCCGCGCCGGCGTCATCAAGACCACCTTCAAGGAAGAGACCGAGACCGACCTGTTCGGTGAGCAGGCCGTCCTCTGTGGTGGCACCGAGGAGCTGGTCAAGACCGGTTTCGAGGTCATGGTCGAGGCGGGCTACGCCCCCGAGATGGCCTACTTCGAGGTCCTGCACGAGCTGAAGCTGATCGTCGACCTCATGTACGAGGGCGGCATCGCGCGCATGAACTACTCGGTGTCCGACACCGCGGAGTTCGGTGGCTACCTGTCCGGTCCGCGCGTCATCGACGCCGACACCAAGGAGCGCATGAAGGCGATCCTCAAGGACATCCAGGACGGCACCTTCGTCAAGCGCCTCGTCGCCAACGTCGAGGGCGGCAACAAGGAGCTCGAGGGTCTGCGCAAGGAGAACGCCGAGCACCCGATCGAGGTCACCGGCGCCAAGCTGCGCGGCCTGATGAGCTGGGTCGATCGCCCGATCACCGAGACCGCGTAAGTTCTCGCTGTTCGCTGTCGAAGGGCCCGTTCGCCGCGCGCGAGCGGGCCCTTCGCCATCGATTTGCCGCTCGGCCGCTGAGGTCGGGTTCGGCGCGCGTCCTTGCTGTTGATCACCGATAGCGCGAGACTTGCTCGATGACGAATCAGACGGTGGAGGACTTCGCGGACGAAGCGGTCGCACAGGGCAAGGCGGCGCGCAAACGGATCTCGCGCTCGGAACTGGGGGAGTGGGGCGCGGGGCCGGACCGGGAGGATCCGGTCACCATTCTGGAGCGTCAGGCCATGACCAGGGTGCCGGAGCTGGTGCCCATCCGGTATGCCCGGATGAGTCTGTCCCCGTTCACCTTCCTGCGCGGCGCGCCCGCGATCATGGCGGCGGATCTGGCCAAGAGCGCCAACACCGGCCTGACGGTGCAGCTCTGCGGTGACGCCCACCTGTCGAACTTCGGGCTCTACGCCTCGCCGGAGCGCAACCTGGTCTTCGACGTCAACGATTTCGACGAGACCCTGCCCGGTCCGTTCGAGTGGGACGTCAAACGCCTCGCGGCCAGTGTCGCCGTGGCCGCTCGCGACAACGGGTGCGAGGACGATCGGGCCGCCACCGCCGTCGAAGCCGCCGCCCGCGGCTACCGCGAGGCCATGCACATGCTCGCCGAGGCCGACAGCATGTCGGTTTGGTACGAGCGGGTCGACGCCGAGCAGGTCTACGACCTGATTCAGAAGCCGAAGGTGCGCAAGAAGCTCGACCGTGCCATCAGCACCGCCCGCGGTAAGACGAGTCTGCAGGCGCTGAACAAGCTCACCGAGCCCGACGCGAACGGTATTCCACGTATCAAGAACCAGCCGCCGCTGCTGGTGCCGATCGAGGTGCCGGACGAGAAGATCATCAAGGAGGTCTTCGCCGACTTCCGCCGTAGCCTGCCCGACGAGCGCCGGATCCTGCTCGACCGGCACCGCCTGGTGGATCAGGCGATGAAGGTGGTCGGTGTCGGCAGCGTCGGCACCCGGTGCTTCATCGCGTTGATGATGGACAAGGAGACGGGCAGCCCGCTGTTCCTGCAGCTCAAGGAGGCCGAGACCTCGGTGCTGGCGCCGCACCTGAATCCGAGCAAGTATCACCACCAGGGGCATCGGGTGGTGGTCGGGCAGCGATTGATGCAGTCGGCCAGCGATGTCTTCCTGGCCTGGGCGACCGGGCCGGCCGGCCGGTTCTTCTACATGCGGCAGCTGCGCGACATGAAGGGCTCCGCCGACGTCGCCAATCAGACCCACAGCGAGCTGGCCCAGTACGCGGAGCTGTGCGGCTCGGTGCTGGCCCGTGCGCACGCGCGCTCCGGCGATCGCGTCGCCATCGCCGCCTACCTCGGCAAGGGCGACGTTTTCGATCGCGCGATGGGCGAGTTCGGCCTCGCCTACGGCGACCAGACCCTCGCCGACCGCCACTCTCTGCTCGCCGCCATCGACTCCGGCCGCATCACCGCGGCCCCGCACGCCTACTGAGGTCCTCGCCGCCTACACTGGTTACCGATGAGTAAGTTCTTTGCCTCGGTGGACCAGGTGCAGGACCGGCTGACCGCGGCCGGCTACCTGCCGTCCCTCGACATCGCGACCGCGGTCTTCCTGGCCGATCACCTCGGCAAGCCCCTGCTGATCGAGGGGCCCGCGGGCGTCGGCAAGACCGAGCTCGCCAAGGCCGTCGCCGCGGCGGTCTCGGCCGAGCTCATCCGCCTGCAGTGCTACGAGGGCATCGACGAGGCCCGCGCGCTCTACGAGTGGAACCACGCCAAACAGCTGCTGCGGATCACCGCGACCTCGGGGGAGACCTGGGAGGGCACCCGCGACCACGTCTTCACCGAGGAGTTCCTGCTCGCCCGTCCGCTGCTGGCCGCCATCCGCAACCCCGATCCGACGGTGCTGCTGATCGACGAGCTCGACAAGGCCGACGTGGAGCTGGAGGGCCTGCTGCTGGAGGTGCTCGGCGATTTCCAGGTGAGCATTCCCGAGCTCGGCACGGTCACCGCCGTGCGCAAGCCCTTCGTGATCCTCACCTCCAACGCCAACCGCGACCTGTCCGAAGCGCTGAAGCGGCGCTGCCTGTACCTGCACATCGACTATCCGGCGGCCGAACTGGAGAAGGCGATCGTCCGGCTCAAGGTGCCCGAACTGGACGCGGACCTGGCCGAGCCGGTCGTGGCGACCGTGAGCGCGTTGCGGCAGCTGTCGCTGCGCAAGGCACCCTCGATCGCCGAGACCGTGGACTGGGCCAAGACCCTGGTCGCGCTGGGTAGCCGCACGCTCAGCGCGGGCGTTGTCCGCGCCACCCTGGGCGTGCTGCTGAAGTACCAGTCCGATCATCGGGTGGCGATCGAACGGCTCGGTCTCGACGATCGGACCGACGGCAGCGTGGCCCGATGACCGGCGCCGTGGCGTGGTGACCATCGTGGCGGCGCACGGCGGTGTCGAAGCACCGATGTCGGATCGCCTGGTCGGCTTCGTCGGGCTGTTGCGCGAACACGGCATCCACGCGGGCCCCAGCGAGACCGTCGACGCCGCGGCGACGATCGTCGCCCTCGGCACCGCAGACTCCCGGGTGCTGCGCTCGGGCCTGGCCGCCTGCCTGCTGCGCCGCAACGGCCAGCGCGCGGTGTTCGATCAGCTCTTCGATCTCTACTTCCTCGACGGCGCCCGGCCGGTCGCCGTGGCGGATGAGGATGCCGATCCGCTGCGCGAGCGGGTCATCGCGGCGCTGATTCAAGGCGCCGACACCGCCGAACTCGCCAGGGAGGCGCTCAATACCTTCGGTGCCTACGGCGGCGCGGGGGAGAGCGCGGGCCGGGTCACCTCGGCGTCGGGCGCGGGCTGGTCGTCGTATCTGACGATGAAATCGCTGCGCCCGGACGAGATCTCCGAACAGGTCGCGCAGACCATGGGCGGGACAGGCCAGTTCGACGCGGCGGTGCACACGATCGAGGCACGTCGCCGGGTGGAGCAGTTCCGCGCGCAGGTGCAGGCCGAGGCCCGGTTGCGCTCGGCGCAGCTGCGCGGCACCGACTACATCGCGCGCCGCGGCGTCGAATCCGGCGCGGACAGTACCGATTTCCTCGGTGCTCGCGAGCAGGACCTGGCCGAGATGCGGCGTCTGGTGCATCCGCTGGCCCGCAAGCTCGCCACCCGCCTGGCGGTGCGCCGCAAGAAGGCCGTGCGCGGGCAGATCGACCTGCGCCGCACCCTGCGCCGTTCGATGGCCACCGGTGGTGTCCCCATCGATCCGGTGCTGCGGGCCCGCCGCCACGGCCGCCCCGATCTCGTCGTGCTGGCCGATGTCTCGGGTTCGGTGACCGGTTTCGCCGAGTTCACCCTGCAACTGGTGCAGGCCCTGCAGGACCAGTTCAGCCGGGTCCGCAGTTTCGGCTTCGTCGACGTGTGCGCCGAGATCACCGACTACTTCACCCCCGGTGAACCGCCCCCGGCCGGCTTCGCGCGCGAGATCGTCCGCGACGCCGGCGTGGCCCGCTTCGGCTCCAGCAACTACGGCGAGGCCTTCCAGGGTTTCGTCGACCACTACCTCGACGCCCTGGGCCCACGTACCTGCGTGCTCATCCTCGGCGATGCCCGCACCAACCGCACCGACCCGAATCTGGCCGCGCTGCAAGCGATGACCGAACGGGCCAAGGCGGTGTACTGGCTCAATCCGGAGCCGTCGCGCTCGTGGTCGACCGGTGACTCGGCCGCCCACGTCTACACCGACATCGTCACCATGCACGAATGCCGCACGGTGCGGCAGCTGGCCGAGGTGATCGGCCGGCTGCTGCCCGCGTGAGTTCGCGTCCGGTCAGCGCGGGCTGAGCCGCACTACCGCGTACTCGTGCTCGCTCTTGGCCTGGTACTTGCCGTACCGGGGCTGCGCGGCGGTGATGGACTCCCAGGCCGTGGCCCGCGCCGCGCCGGTCAGCACGCGCGGGGTGACCGGCAGCGGTGCCTCGCCGGGCAGCTCGATGGTGGCCTGGTCCGGGTGTGCCATCAGGTTGAGGTGCCAGTCGGGGTGGCCGTTCTTGCCGCCCGAGGCCACCAGCAGCCAGGAGTCGCCGTCGGCGAACCAGGAGATCGGCGTCTGTCGCGGTTCGCCGCTGCGGCGGCCGATGGTGTGCAGGATCAGCACGTCCATGCCCATGAAGGTGCCGTGGCCCGAGCGGACCTTGCGGTTCATCCTGGCGTTCATCCGGTGCTGCATCCACCGGGAGAAACCCCCGTGCGAGCTCTTCTTGTGGGACTGGTTGGTGGTCATCTCGAAGGTTCCTTTCGGTGGATCAGGGGGTGGGGGTCGGACGGGGCTCAGCCCCAGGCGCCGGCGATCTGGCGGGTGGTGGCGTTGAGCCGGTTGAACATGTTGGTGACGCCGATCATCAGCACGATCGAGGCGAGCTGGCGCTCGTCGAAGTAGCTGGCGGCCGCGTCCCAGATCTCGTCGGTGACGGCGTTGGGACGGTCGGCCAGGCGGGTCGCCGCCTCGGCCAGCTCGAGGGCGGCGCGCTCCTCGTCGGTGAAGTACGGGGTCTCCCGCCAGGCGACGACGGTGGCGAGGCGATCCTCGCTGACGCCGGCTTTGCGGGCGGTCTTGGTGCCGCCGTCGACACAGGCGCTGCAGCCGTTGATCTGGCTGACCCGCAGGTGCACCAGCTCCAGGATCTCGCCGTCGACGCCGCCGGTCTGCACGGCCTTGAGGACCTGCTGGATCGGGCCCATCGCGTCGGTGAGGACCATGGCCGGGTTCTGCATCCGAGACTGCATGTCGTTCTCCTTGTTTCCCGTTGTTCTCCGCTGCTTGCGGTGTGACCCAATAACAGCCCGTCGTGCGCCGGAAAACGATGGCTGTGGGACACTGTGGGACAGTGGAAAACGGCCCTGACCTCCCGATTGTCCTCGGGAAACTTCCTGATCCGGGCCGGGACAGCGACAGTGGGAAACGGTGGTTGTGCAACAGCAGACGGCGAAGGCCTACCCGCAGGACGAACTCGCGGCGCGCCTGCGCCTGATCCAGGAGCTGTCGGGCCGCGGCGTGCGTGCGCTGGCTCGCGACACCGGGCTGAGCTCGTCGTCGTTGTCGCGCTACCTCAGCGGGCAGACGGTGCCGCCGTGGCCCGCCGTGCTGGAACTGTGCCGCCTGGTCAAACGCGATCCGCGTCCGCTGCGCCCGCTCTGGGAGCGCGCCAACAACCCGTTGCCCGCGCCGCCGAAGACCAGTCGCCAGGTCGCGCCGCCGAGCCCGCCCGCCGACGCCCCACCGCCGCCGCGTAACGACCTGCCCCGCGACGTCCCCGACTTCACCGGCCGGGAACAGGCGCTGGCCGATGTGCTGGCGGCCGTGCGAGCCGACCGCGTGGTCGCCATCGACGGCATGGCCGGCGTCGGCAAGACCTCCCTCGCCGTGCACGCCGCGCACCAGCTGACGGCCGACTACCCCGACGCCCAGCTCTATCTCGACCTGCACGGTTTCACCGACGGCCGCCAGCCGCTGGACCCCGACGCCGCCCTGCGTGCCCTGCTGGCCGCCCTGCAGGTGCCCTCGGAGAAGGTGCCGCAGGACGGTGGTGTCGAGTTGCGGGCGGCGTGCTGGCGCTCGGAGCTGGCCCGGCTGCGCGCGGTGGTCGTGCTCGACAACGTCGCCGACGCGGCGCAGGTCAGCCAGCTGCTGCCGGGCGCGGGCGAGTCGGTCGCCATCATCACCAGCCGCAATCGGCTGCTCGAGCTCGACGAGGTGCCGCCGGTGACCCTCGACGTGCTCACCGCCGAGGAGAGCGCCGAACTGCTGGTCCGGGCCAGTGGTGACGCGCGCGGACCCGACGGCAGGCTCGCGCGGGAGCCGGAGCAGGCCGCGGAGGTGCTGCGGCTGTGCGGCAATCTGCCGCTGGCGTTGCGGCTGGCCGCGGCCCGGTTGCGGCACCGTCCGGGCTGGTCGGTCGGCATCCTCGTCGAGCGAATGGCCGAGGGCGCCACCGAATTCGACACCGCGTTCGGCATGTCGGTGCGTCAGCTCAACCGGGATCAGCGCCGTCTGTTCCGGCTGCTCGGCCTGATCCCCGGCTCCACCTTCACCGACTATGTCGCCGCCGCGGTCGCCGACGTGCCGCTGCGCACCGCGCGCACCATGCTCGAGGATC
Source organism: Nocardia sp. No.11 (assembly GCF_038752175.1). Taxonomy (NCBI): domain Bacteria; kingdom Bacillati; phylum Actinomycetota; class Actinomycetes; order Mycobacteriales; family Nocardiaceae; genus Nocardia; species Nocardia sp. No.11. The sequence goes on from NZ_JBCGFB010000025.1 coordinate 30,327, forward strand.
TCCTCGACGCCCACCTGGTCCAGCAGCCGGCCGAGGGCCGCTACCGCCTGCACGATCTCGTCCGGCAGCACGCCCGCCACGCCACCTTCGAACACGATTCCGACGCCGACCGCGAGCGCGCGCTGGGCCGGGTCCTGGACTACTACGTGCACACCGCGGCCGCCGCCGACGCCGCGATGCCGTTCCTGTCGCCCACCCGCCCCGTCTCGGCGGGCTCGCCCCCGGCCGACCTACCGACCTTCCCCGGCCGCGACGCCGCGTTCTTCTGGTTCGTCTCCGAGTACACCAACCTGATGGCGGTGTTCTACGCGGCCGTCGAGGTGGGCGCGAACGTCCACGTGTGCGAGCTGCCGCGCTTCATGCGCGCGTTCTTCGCCCGGCGGTGCGGCACCACCCACCTCAATGCCCTGTTCGAGCAATCCCTGACCGCCGCACAGCATCTCGGTGACCCCCGCCAGCTCGCCGAAGCGCACAGCGACCTGGGTTTCGCCCGCTACAACGCGGGCCGGATGACCGAGGCGGCCGCCGCCTACGCCGCCGCCGCCCCGCTGGTCGCGGCCGCGGGCGACCCGCTGCCGCGCGCCGAGCTGACCATGCGCTGCGCCCAATTACGCTGGGACGAAGGCGATACCGAGGAACCACTCGAACTGTTCCGCCAGGCCCGCGACCTCTACGCGAGCAGCGGTTGCCCGATGAGCGCCGCCGACGCCATGGCCAGCGAGGCGTGGGCCATGCTGCAGCTGGGCCATCGCGAGCAGGCCGCCGAGCTGGCCCGCGAGGCGCTGGCGGTCCCCGCCGACAATCCGACCTGGCCGCCGTCGCTGCAGGCCCAGATCACCCTCGGTGTCGCGATCGCCGCCGACGCGCCGGAGGAGGCGCTCGCGCACCTGAGCAGCGCGCTGGCCTCGGCTCGCGCCGACGGCCACAAGCACAACGAGGCCTGGTGCCTGAACTGCCAGGGCGTCGCGCTGCGCCGGATGGGCCGCTACGAACAGGCCCTCGCCAGCCATCGGGAGGCGTTCGCCCTGCTCGACGACCTGTTCGAGGAGCACTGGAAGATCCACTTCCTCAACGGCTACGCCGAAACCTGCCGGCTGGCCGGTCTTCCCGACGAGGCGTTGCGCCTGTACCGGCAGACCCTGGAGCTGGCACCGAAACTCGGCTACCGCCTCGCCGAGGCGCTCGCGCACCAGGGTATCGCCGACGTGCTCGAACCCACCGACCCGAACGCCGCCGCCGAGCATCGCGCGGCGGCCCAGGCCATCCAGTCCGAGCTCAGCCCATCGACTTCGCTCCATCCAGCGATTCCCGAATGATGTCGGCGTGGCCGGAGTGCTGCGCCGTCTCGGTCATGATGTGCATGAACACCCGGCGCGCGCTCCAGCGTCCGCCGGGCTCGAACCACGGCGCCTCCGGCAGCGGCTGAGACACGTTCAGGTCCGGCAGCGTGCGCACCAGCTCGTCGGTGCGCGCGGCCACCTGCTCGTACTCGGCCAGCACGCCCGCGAGGGTCTCGTCCGGCAGCAGCACGAACTTGTTGCTCCACTCGGCGATCTCCGCCTCGCTCATCGAGGAGAAATCGGGTCCGGCCGCGGGCCCCTCGACGATGAACTTCGCCCAGTTCGCCTCGACCGCCGCCACGTGCTTGATCAGCCCACCCAGGGTGAGCTCGCTGGCGGTGGTCCGCATCCGGGCCTGCTCGTCGGTCAGCTCGCGGGTGGTGAAACGCAGGAAGTGGCGGTGCTTGGCCAGCATCTCCAGCAGGTCGGTGCGCTCGGTGTCGAGGAGGGGGGACGCGGTGGTGGTCATGAGCTGGTTTCCCTTCGTTGTCGGTATGAAAGCCAAGGTAGAACCCATTGCGGTCACTTTCTGTCCGCAATGTGCGGGAGAATGGAAAACATGGCCGACACGAGCGCTCGCACCCTCCGTCTGCTGTCTCTGCTGCAGACCCATCGCTACTGGCCGGGCACGGAACTGTCCGAGCGGCTCGGTGTTTCGCCACGGACGCTGCGCCGCGACATCGATCGTTTGCGTGAGCTCGGCTATCCGGTGGACGCCCGGCCCGGCGTCGACGGCGGCTACCAGCTCGCCGCGGGCGCCGCGCTCCCGCCGCTGGTCCTCGACGACGACGAGGCCGTCGCCATCACCGTCTGCCTGCAAGCCGGCTCCCAGGGCGCGGGCGACGGCCTGGCCGAACCGTCGGTCCGCGCCCTGGCCAAACTCGTCACTGTCCTGCCCACCCGCCTGCGCCGCCGGGTCGACGCGCTGCGCGCCATGACCGTCTCCGCCGGCTGGAACGCCGTCCCGCTCTCCGACGTCGACCCGGCCGTGCTCACCGACCTCGCGCTGACCTGCCGCGGCGAGGAACGTCTCACTTTCACCTACACCGCCGCCGACGGCCGCACCAGCGCGCGCGAGGTGGAACCGCACCGCCTGGTCTCGCTGGGCCGCCGCTGGTATCTCGTGGCCTACGACCTGACCCGCCACGACTGGCGCAACTTCCGCGTCGACCGTCTCACCGACTCCCGCGCCACCGGCATCCGGTTCCGCCCCCGCGACCTGCCCGCTCCGGACGCCGTCACCTTCGTCCGCGACGGAATGGGTTCGCGCCGAACGGGGTACACCGTCACCGCCGAGATCGAAGCGCCCGCCCTCGACGTCCACGCCCGCGTCGGCCGCTGGTGCGCCGTCACCGCGCTGCCCGCCGACCGCTCCCACATCGAGATGACCGTCGACAACCTCGACTGGCCGATCCTGTTGCTGGGCAAGGTGGAAGCCGAGTTCCGCGTCCTCGGCCCGCCGGAACTGACCGAGCGGCTGGCGGAATGGGGATCACGGTTCCGCGCCGTGTCGTAGTCCTCAGCTTCGGGTCACGCAGGGGTGATAGTCGGCGGAACCGGGCTCGATGGCATCGGGCGACACCGTCGCCAGCGTCACCAGCGCCGCGTACAGGCCGACCCCGACGAGCGTGAGCCCCGCCACCGGAATCGCCCCCACCTTCCACCGCGCGTCGCCGCGCGTCAGCGACACGATCAGCCCGGCCAGCAACACCACGGTGCCGATCAGCAACCCGGCCCCGAGCGAGTTCAGCAGCACCGCCCCGCCGGGAACGTCGACCGCCACCGCGCAGTGCGTCGCGAGCAGCTTTCGCTCTCGCTCGCCCAGCAGATGGTCCGCCGCGATCAACGCGCCGACCGCGCCACAGAATGCCGCCACCGCGGCACCGAAGAAGACCAACGGCCCGCGTGTCATTACCCGAACTCCTCGCATCGAAACGATGCGCTCATTCTGGGTATCCCACACCGCCGCTGGCAATTCCGCGCACAGCAGGGGCCTGCCCCCACGGGGAGAGCAGGCCCCGATCGATCAGTCGCAGCTACCGAAAGCGCCGTGCGGCAGCAGCTGATGCAGCCACTTGCGCAGCGGGTTGTGTCCGAGGTGCAGCCCGTTGTCGTGGTCGTGCCAGCCGCGGTCGACGAACTCGGCCGCAGCGGGCGGCTGCGCCGCGTGCGCGCCGGCCGGACCGGCGATACCGACGAGCGGGAGGGCGAGGAACGCGCCGGTCAGCGCGAGTCGGAGCAGGCGACGGTGGGATTGTTTCGAGCTCACAGGTGAATCCTTTCGAACCAGATCGTGCAGGCCTACACCCTGCCCCAGATTCGCGCCGCTGTCGTCCCCTGATCTGTCAGGCCCGGTATCCGTCCTGCGGACGATGATCCCGCGGTGGCTCGGCGGGGCGCTGATATCCCTGTGGTGCAGCCTGATTCGGTGCGAGGCTGTCGGGGCGCTGCGCGTCGGGCCGCAGCGGTGCGCTGGGGTAGGGCGTGGGCTGGGCTCCCGAGTGCAGCGCACCGAGCGCCGATTGGGCGCCCGCATGCGGGGCGCCGGGAGCTTGCTGCCCTCCTGCATCAAGTGCGTCGGGAACGGGCGGCATGCCGGGATATGGTGCACCGCCGGTGAACTGGGCCCCCGGAGGCTGGGCGTGGAGCGCTTGATGCGGTGCGCCCGGCCCTGGTCGGCCCGGCACACCGGCCGTCGACGGTATGCCGGGATGCCCGCCCAGCTCCCGCGTCCCCCTACCGCCGGGTGGTCGGGCCGCCTTGCACCACCGCCGGGTCGACGGCAGCACCGCGAGCACGAACGTCACCACCGGAAACACCAACAGCAGCACCGACACCATCCACGGCACACTGCGCTCCACCGAGAACAGCCCGTTGAACACCGACTGACCCAGCACCGCGTCCAGGTGACGCCCGATCGACAGGTCGTACTGGATCAGCTGGACCGCGGTCGACATCGCCGTCACTACATACGCGCCCAACGTCCCGACGCTTCCCAGCGCCACCAGTGTGGGCCCCGCCCCACGTCGCCGGAACAGCAGAATCGCCCCCACCGACAGCGACACCGCGGACAGCACATCGACCAGCAAGGTCGCCCCGGATACCACCGACACCCACCCCGGCGCGATCCCCCACCCGAACACCCCGGTCTCGCTCCGCGCCATCCTGAACAGCCCGAACAGCACCCCCACGGCCCCGGCGATTCCCCCGAGCAGCGCGAGCACCGCCGCCACCACGGCCGTCCCGCCACTGGCCGGCCGCTGATCGGCAACCCTGTTCATCCGCTCCTCCTCGCTGTTTCCGGTCGACCCCACCCTCTCCCGGATTCGCCCCGCTGTCTCGTCCACCGACACGCATCCAGCCCTCGAGTGAGCCCGCCGCCCTACCCAGTTACCCGGACTGGCGGTCGAATACACGAAGCCCCGGATCCCGTAGCCACGATGGTGTGGCGGTGCACTCGCTCTGTTTCGCGTGCCCTGCGGGAGCGAAGTCCGTCGAATGCGACCACCTCCGTTCGCCGATAGACCTCGGTGAGGGGCTTCGTGTACTCGCGAAGGCGAGTTCGGAGAAGTCGCTGATGTGGGCGATCGTCCTGTTGGTGGGTTCTCCGGAGGCCGTCGCGGCGGCCTCCGGTGGAACGAGGCGGCGGGCGAGGCACCTCCGTCATCAGCCGTTGCGATACCGCTGCATCCGTCGCCGCCGGAAGAACAACTGATCGACCGCGACCGGATCGACCGCGGCCGTGATGTCCGCCAACCGAGTGTCGTAGTGATGCTCGTGGATGCACCGATGCAGATGTGCCCGCCGCTCCGGCACCAGATCCGACCACACCGCGCCGAAACGCCCCTGCGCCTCCGGCCCCGACACCGCGACCAGATCGAGAAGCGCAGGCCAGGAACTGGTCTCGGTGGCGTGCGCCGGCAATTCCGCGACCGTCGCGTCCGACAGTGCCGCCAGCGCGTACCCGACCACACCCCGGATGGTGTCGTCCATCCGCGACATCAACGTGAACAGCCCCCGCCAGCTCCCCACATCACTGCGATCGTCGAGCGGCGCGACCAACCCGACGCCCACCCCCGGATCGGTGAACACCGAATTCCCCACCAGCGTCCACAACCCGAGCGGCGTGAGATGCCCGACTACCGTGAGGAACTCGGGCACCGCACCTACCTCGATCGCGTTGCGCACCAGATTCGCGACCTCCCGCTGCGGCGCGCTACCGAACAGCACGTCGCCGACCTGGCTGATCACATCCGGCGCACACCGCGAGAACACCGACAGCGCGGCGTGTTGCAGCGCGGGCCGCCCCGCCATCACCGCCTGCGCCATCCGCGGAATCCGCCGATGCGGCCCATCGAGCAACTGCCGGATCACCGAGCTCAGGATCTCGGAATCGTAGGAGTACGCGGCGGAGTGGATCAGCCCCGCGTCGTCGTGCACGTCCGCCTCGACCGCGGCGATCAGCTCCGGTGTGGCGCACGCCAGGAATGGCCCCGCCGTCACGTAGTCACACCGCCGCAGCAGCTCGTTGACGATCTCGACCACCGGCCCCGGCGGCGCCACATCCGCCAGCTGCGCGATCGCCCGCGGATCCAGGTAGGGCGCGCAATCCGCCGCGTACCCCGGATCGAGCATCATCAACGTCTCCGCGGCCTTGACCGGATGTTCCACCCCCACCGACCCCGCCGCCCGCCCGGTCGTCATCGGCGGAACCAGCCGCTGCACCAACGGAATCGAGATCGACAGCGGAATGAACGGCACCAGTGCGCTGATCCGCCGAAACGTCTCGGTGTGCTGATCGAACAGCACCCCCGCGATCTGCTGCTGCAACTCGTGCAACCGATCGGCCCCCAGATACCGCAGATGCTGCACCCGCTGAGGATGAACATGCAGCGTGCGAGCCAGCAGAATCAACTGCGCCCGCGTAGTCAGATCCGTCATCTGCCGCCGAACATGATCTTCTTCGTCACCGCGCGAAACGGCCGGGGCAACGCCCCCAACATCGAGTCGATCGACTTGTCCAACGCCTTCGCCTCGAACGTCACCGCCGCCCGCATCAACTCGAACAAGTCCCTGGCCTCATCAGCAGGCAAACTCTGTAGCGAGGGCAGCGCCACGGGCACGCCACCCTCACGGTCACTTCGATTCGTCATGTGACTCCTGGGTAACGCGAACTCACCCCCGAGGATGCCGCCTCCACCCGCCCCCGACCCCCAACTTCACGAAGATCTGTGCACAACAACGAAAACAACGACACGAATACATGTGAACCGACGTCCCACCGACGAAGTTTCCGCGGGATTCGCCTCTTGACAATGCCCAGAATGCCCGTCCTCGATGGTTCAGCCCGTCACGCAGGCGAATGAGGCGGTTTCGACAGCCGCGCAGGGTCTCGTCAGTCGACCTCGTCGTTGCCTGGTGACGCGAGGCTCGTCTGCACCGGGTGGATCGGCCACGCCACGTCCAGGCTGCCGGCGAAGCGCTCGAACCGGAGTCCAAGGCGATCCTTCGACGGCCGATGAGATTCCTGGTCCGGTAGTACGGCCAAAGGGTGACCATCGAGTTCACGGAACCCGTGGGTGATGACCGGTCCGCTGTCGGTGGAATCTCTCAATGTCTCGCTGATGTGCACTCGGTAGTCGGGAGAGATGCCCAAAAGGTCCGCGTCATATGCGGCGTGGTGGATTTTGCAGAGGGCCAGTCCGTTGTCGACCACGGGGTTGCCGTCGGATTCGGCATCACCGATGATATGCGCGCCATCCAGCAAAGGCGGAAAATCCAATCGGCATACGGCGCATCGCCATTGGTAGGCAACCAGCAGTCGACTCCGGAATTGTCGCTGATGTAGTCGACGCCGCTTTGTTTCCACGGAGTACCGCTTCTTGATCTCCGGATCTTCGGTGAGTGCGTCAAGGTCGACGGGCTCATCTCCGGTATCGAGAGAGATGATGACTCGACGGTTCTCGGGGTCGTCCTCGACGATGTAGACCGGGAACACGGGCTTGTAGCGGACCACTGACCCAGCCTTGAATCCGCGATGCCAGATGACCGGGAGTTTCAGCTCGAATGCTCTGCGTAGCTTCGTGTTGTCACCGTCGGTGGAACCCTCTCGGTAGGCATACGCGAACAGCCCATCTCCCAGATCTACGTCCGGATAGCTACTATCCGGCGTCGATAGGATGGACAGCGTGGCCATGAGGTCCCGCGGGTTCCAGATGCCCTTGCTACGATCTGCAATCCTGCAATGCGCACCATCAAGTTCGAAATACTCGAGATCGCGACGCTGCAGGATCGGCTTCACTACGAGCAGTTCTGCCAACTGAATGAAGATTTGTTCGCGAAATGCTCGCTCTGCCCCGAGGTCCACACCGGAAGTTTGCCACATTGCGACGGGATGGCGTCAATTCGTCGCGCGGACCTTGATGGCGTCGTGGGAGATGAGGACGTCGTATTCGCCGGGGGTGGCGATGACGGCGTTGCCGTAGGCGGATTTGACGAAGGGGGAGGTGTACCAGGTGCCGGTGTTCATGTCTTCGAAGAAGTCTCGGTCGCTGCCGTTGAGCATGATGTGGTCCTGGTGGGTGGCTTTGCCGTCGAGGCGCTGGCCGTAGAGGCGGGTGATCTTGTAGCCGGAGTGGAAGCCGAGGGCGTTGACCCAGGGGTGGAGTTCGACGATGTTGGCTTGCAGGGCCCAGAGGTTGCCTTCGACGCGGTGGGTGGTGCGGGTGTCGACGGCGCCGTCGTCGTCGAAGAGGGTCAGTTCGATGTCGAGTTGGTCGGACTGTCCGGCAACGGGTTTCGCGGTGACGTGGGCGGCGGTGATCTCGCCGGTCAGGCCCAGGTAGGTCTGGAGGAGGGTGGCGATCCAGAGCAGGAGGGTGGCGACGAGGAGCAGGGCCAGGCCGGGGGCGCCACGGCCCAGGATGGTCTTGAGGCCGCCGCGGCGGCGGGCCGCGAGGGCGGCGGAGACGAGCAGGGCTACGGCGAGTGCGAGCAGGGCGAGCAGGCCGATCTGGGCGAACCCGAAGGTCACCGGGAAACTCATGTACCGGTTGTACCCCGAATTCGGCTGTAACAGGGGTGGTCTCGGCATCTCGGTAGGGTGAATTCGTGGACAAGTATCGGGTACTCGTCGGCGTTCATCTGGTGCTGCTCGACGGTGACGGGCGGGTGTTGTTGGGGCGCAGGCTCGCTACCGGCTTCGGGGACGGGTTGTTCCATGTGCCCGCGGGGCATCTCGAGGCGGGGGAGTCGGCGGTGGCGGGGTTGATCCGGGAGGCGCGCGAAGAGGTGGGCGTCGAGATCGACGCCGGGGATGTGGCATTCGCGCATGTGCTGCACAGCGACGAGCGGGTGCAGATGTTCTTCGTCGTGCGGCGCTGGCGTGGGGAGGTTGTCAATCGGGAACCGGAGAAGTGTTCGGAGCTGCGGTGGTTCGATCCGGCACAGTTCCCGGCGGAGATCGTCGAATACTGCGAGGTCGGGGTGCGGGCGGCGCTGGCCGGGCGGGTGTTCTCCGAGTTGGGCTGGGACTAGACGGCTGGTCGGCGGCGCTGGATCAGCGCGATCGCGGCGGTGCAGGCGAGCGCGATGCCGATCGAGGCCGTCGCGGGGATCGGACCGCGGTCGACGTCGGCGGTGCGGTACCACGACGAGGAGTAGGCGAGGTGGCCGAATTCGTCGTCGCTCAACGCGACTCCGAGTGAGGGCACGAACAGGATCGACAGGCCGACGACGGCGGAGGTGGGACTCCCGGGGACCGCCGAGCCGACGCAGTATCCGCACACCGCGCCCAGCGCCAGACAGCCGACGGCGGCGTTGAGGGCCGCCGGCGGGTCGAGCAGGTCGGTGGCCAGCACGAACACCGACAGCGCGACCACGGTGGCCGCGGCGAGGATCGCGCGCGGTGCGCGCAGACCGACCAGCAGCCCGGCGCCGAGAGCGATCATGGTGCCCACGTCGACCAGGCCCGAGCGGGGCAGGGTGATGACGAGGCTGCCCGCCACGGCGAATGTGGTCATCAACAGCAGCAGGACGCCGTCGCGGTCGGGCAGGATCAGCGCGGCCGTCGTCGCGGCCGCCACGACGACGATCGCGCCGACGAGCACGTACGGGACGGTGATCTCGCGCACGGCCACCGCCAGTGACGCCGCCAGGATCGCCGAGAAGGCGATGACGGCGGCGAACACGGGCGCCAACGGGATCGCGGTGTCGAGGACCGGGCGCGGCGAGGTGGTGGTCGTCGCCGCGAAGTAGCCGAGGGCCAGGACGGTGGCCGCGATGAACCACAGCGGCAGGGTGCCGGCGAGGACGCCGTCGAAACCGGCCGAGGTCTCGTCGGTGGGCGCCTCGGTGAGGTCACCGAGCACGGTCGCGGCGGGCACGGCGAACAGGTACACCCCGCGCAACAGCGGGGCGGGCCAGACCGCGACGGCCAAGGCGCCCACCGCCATTCCGGCCAGGAGGGCGTCGACGAAGTTCAGGGTCGGCAGGGACAGGCCGGTGAAATGCGTGCTGTCGGCATTGCGGGCCAGGACCAGATGACTGAGCAGGATTCCCGCGAGCGCGACCAGTGCCGTCCACCGGGCCGTGCGCACGCTGCCGACGGCGACGGTGACCGCGGCGGTGATGACCGCGACGAACGCGCCGCCGGTCATCGCGCGCGGGATGTTGAACACCAGCAGGTCGACGTGGCGCGATTCGGCCAGAGCGGCGAAGCTGATCGGCAGCATGATGGCGAGGACGGCGACCGCGGCGGCCACGAACACCGTGACCGCTTCGGCAGCGGTCCGCAGCTCGGTGACGTTGGGCCGCCGGGTCATCGGGCGGCCCGCACGGGTGGTCGCGGGCTCTTCGGGCGTCGCGCGATGGGGGCGTGCACCGAATCTCCGTTCTCGCGACCGGCTGGGTCCGGGCGGACCTGCGAGGGAGTCTATCCAGGGCCGATGCGCGCGCGGGCGCACGTGAGGTCCGCCGCCGCCGTGTCGCGGGCCGGTCACCTGCCCGGTGGTGCCGCCGGTCGCCGCCGCCCTGCTGCCGGTGCCGGACCCAGGCATGCGACGATGAACGAATCTGCATGTCAGGTAAATGATTCGGAAGGTCGGTCGATGCCGAACGGCGTTGTGAGCTGGTTCGACAGCGGTAAGGGATTCGGGTTCATCACCCCCGACGCGGGCGGGCCCGAGGTGTTCGTGGAATACACCGAGCTGGTCGGTGCGGGGTTCCGCACGCTACGGGCGGGTCAGCGGGTGGAATTCGGGGTCAGGGAGACCCGGCGCGGACCGGAAGCACAGCACGTGCGGGTCGTCTAGTGACCCCGACGGCATAGATCGCCGTGTGGTCGCGGCCGGCGAGACGACCGCGCTGACGATCAGCAGCCGGGCGCTGAGCCGGAGTGTCTCCCCGGGGTACGACAGATTCGGCCTAGTTCTGGCCGCTCGGCCAGAACCGGCTCGCGCGCTGACCGTGCACGGGCCGGGCCAGGTTGGGGTCCTCGGCCTCGGTGATGCCGACCTGCATGAGCAGGATCATGGTGACCATGCTGATGCCGATGATCAGCGGGGTGAGCAGCTGGGTCGCGGTGGCGCCGGTGGCGTGGGCGACGTGGGCGCTGGTGTGCGCGCTCATCGAGAACATGCCGGTGTAGTGCATGCCGCAGACGGCGACGCCCATCAGCAGGGCGGCGCCGATGGTGGCGACGATGCCGTGAACGTGCAGCGCGAACCAGAGCGCGGCGGTGGCGGCGACGACGGCGATGACCATCGACACGGCCACCACGAACGGGTCGTAGACGATCTCGATGTCGGTCTTCATCGCGTACATGCCGGAATAGTGCATCGCGCCGACCCCGAGTCCGGTGATCGTCCCGCCCACCGGGAGAGCCGCGCTGTCCCAGCTGCGCCGCACCACGATGGACAGTCCGAGCCACACCACTCCCATCGCGACGGCGGCGCTGAACAAGGTGATCGGGACGTTGTAGCGGATGGTCGCGCCGTGGACGGAAAACCCGAGCATCGCGATGAAATGCATGACCCAGATTCCGGTCCCGCCGAGGGCGATCGCGGCCGCGGTGAGCCAGCCGCCGTGAGTACCGGAAGCGCGCGAGCGAACCATGCAACGCAGTGCCAGCATCGACCCGAGGACCGACATGAGATACGCCAGCAGCGGGGTTACCCAGCCGTAGGTGAAATGGTTGATGTCCAGCACTGTCTACTCCTTGCGTGATTTCTCCGCGAGGTGTGCGATCCCTCACGATCTCGGAAAATACGCTGGTAGAAAATTTGCCGTACTGGGTTTCTCGAAAATGTCTAGGGTTGCTGACGGTGATACGTCACCGTGCCGTAGAGATGTCGATGGTGAACCGTGCCAGTCGGTTTGCTCGGCGCTACCCAGCTAATCCGGCATCCGTGCCGCAACTGCCTCGGCATACGCCGAGCATCCGCTTCGTTGCCCGCCGCGCCCGCTGTGTGACAGCACCAGGTGGCAGCATCGGGGGGTTGGGTTCCTCACAGTCCGCGAGCTCGAGTGTGGAGGAATTCGTCGGATCATGGCATTGTTGAAGCCGAGACCGGGACCGGACTATTAGGACCTGGCTCGTCTACAGAAGGTTTTGAAATGGCTCAGGGCATTGTGAAGTGGTTCAACAGCGAGAAGGGCTTCGGCTTCATCGCGCAGGACGGCGGCGGACCCGACGTCTTCGTGCACTACTCGGCTGTTAGCGGCTCGGGCTTCCGCTCCCTCGACGAGGGTCAGCGTGTGGAGTTCGAGATCGGTCAGGGTCAGAAGGGCCCGCAGGCTCAGGACGTCCGCGTCCTCTGATTCTGCGCTTGACCAGCGTACGAACGTGAAGCTCCGCACCAGTAGGTGCGGAGTTTCTGCTATCTGGGGGCCAACGCCTCCGCCCGGAAGAACTCGTCGGTCACGGCGCGCGCCGCCGTCAGGTCCCGCGGCCCGCGCGCGACGAACTCCGCGGTCGCCACGCCGAACTCGGCGGTGATGAAATCGGTGATCAGGCGCGGCGGCTCGCCCGACCCCATCTCCCTGGTCCTGGACTTGAGCGCGGTCAGCTCGCCGATCGCGGCGACCAGGTCGGCGGGCAGCTCGCACTCGGCCAGCAGCGTCGGCAGGTGCATCGGCGCCACCGCCGCGCCGGGGTGCTCACGCAGCCAGCGCAGCGCCATCGCCGGGCGCAGCGAGTAGAACACCTTCTTCAAGCCGCCGTTGCGCTCGAACAGCGCCCACTGGCGCGCGCCCAGGTGCAGATAGTGCCGGGCGATCCGGTCGCGATCGGCCACCTGGTGGGCCACCTCGCGCAGCCGGGCGCGAAACGCCTCGTCGCCGCGATAGACGATGGGTGACATCAGCCACTCCACCAGCACCGCGTTGCCCCGCACCAGCAGGCGCAGGGCCTTGGCCAGGTCCCAGCCGTTCACGTCCAGCAGTCCCAGCAGCGGGGTCTCGATGACATCGCGGGTCGTCCACGGCGACAGATAGGTCTCGAGGCTCGCCACGTAGACGAAACGGCAGTCGTAGTCGGAGTCCGGTGAGGGGAAACCCCAAGCCCTGCTGCCGCTTTCGATGGCCAGGCGGATCGCTACGCCGTGCTCGGCCGCCACCCGGTCGAGCTCGGCGTCGACGGCGGCCACGACGGCCGGATCCATCGAGTCGGGGACGGTGCGCAAGGACATGGCGTGATGGTAGGCGGGGCGACGCCCAGGGTTCACCCGGTTTTTGGCAGGGGGGTAAGGGCATCCGAACCCCGGCGACTATTCTGGTCGGCGGTAACTGCCGACCCCCTTTCTTCCCCAGGAGTACCCCACAGTGAGCCAAGCAGGCCGTCCTGTAGTTCTGATCGCCGACAAGCTCGCCCAGTCGACCGTCGACGCGCTCGGTGACGGTGTCGAGGTTCGCTGGGTCGACGGCCCCGACCGCCCGGCGCTGCTCGCCGCGGTCCCCGAGGCCGACGCGCTGCTCGTGCGCTCCGCCACCACTGTCGACGCCGAGGTGCTCGAGGCGGGCAAGAAGCTCCAGATCGTCGCCCGCGCCGGCGTCGGCCTCGACAACGTCGACGTGCCCGCCGCCACCGAGCGTGGCGTGATGGTCGTCAACGCGCCGACCTCCAACATCCACACCGCCGCCGAGCACGCCGTCACCCTGCTGCTCGCCGCCGCCCGCCAGATCCCGGCGGCCGACGCGACCCTGCGTGAGAAGACCTGGAAGCGCAGCAAGTTCAACGGCGTCGAGATCCTCGGCAAGACCGTCGGCGTCATCGGCCTCGGCCGCATCGGCCAGCTGTTCGCGCAGCGTCTGGCGGCGTTCGAGACCAAGATCGTCGCCTACGACCCCTACACCTCGCCCGCGCGCGCCGCCCAGCTGGGCATCGAGCTGCTGAGCCTGGAAGAGGTGCTCGAGCGCGCCGACTTCATCTCCATCCACCTGCCGAAGACGCCCGAGACCAAGGGCATGCTCAACGCCGAGACGCTGGCCAAGACCAAGCCGGGCGTCATCATCGTCAACGCCGCCCGCGGTGGCCTGATCGACGAGCAGGCGCTGGCCGACGCCATCAAGTCGGGCCACGTGCGCGCCGCCGGCCTGGACGTGTTCGAGACCGAGCCGTGCACCGACAGCCCGCTGTTCGACCTGCCCGAGGTCGTCGTGACCCCGCACCTGGGTGCCTCCACCGCCGAGGCCCAGGACCGCGCAGGCACCGATGTCGCCAAGTCGGTGCTGCTGGCGCTGGCCGGTGAGTTCGTGCCGGGTGCGGTGAACGTCACCGGTGGCGCGGTCAACGATGTCGTCGCGCCGTGGCTGGATGTCGTGCGCAAGCAGGGCGCGCTGCTCGGCGCCATCGCCAACGAGCTGCCCGTCAGCGTCGAGGTGCAGGTGCGCGGCGAGCTGGCCTCGCAGGATGTGGCCGTGCTGGAGCTGTCCGCGCTGCGCGGGGTGTTCTCGGCGCTGGTCGAGGACCAGGTCACCTTCGTCAACGCCCCGGCGCTGGCCAAGGAGCGCGGCATCACCGCCGAGGTCACCACGGCCACCGAGAGCCCGAACCACCGCAGCGTCGTCGACCTGCGCGCCGTGTTCGGCGACGGCTCGACCCTGAACGTGGCCGGCACGCTGACCGAGCCGAACCTGGTCGAGAAGATCGTCAACATCAACGGCCGCAACTACGACATGCGCGCCGAGGGCCTGAACCTGGCCGTGCTGAACTACGGCGACAAGCCGGGCGCGCTGGGCAAGATCGGCACCAAGCTGGGCGAGGCCGAGATCGACATCCTGGCCGCGCAGCTGAGCCAGGACGTCGACGCCGAGGGCGCCACCGTGGTGCTGCGCGTCAACCGCGAGGTGCCCGCCGAGGTGCAGTCCGCGATCGCCGAGGCCGTCGGCGCCGCCAAGGTCGTCCTGGTCGACCTGGCCTGAGTTTGTGAGCGCTGGCGCGCTCGAGGTCGCGGCCCCTCCTGTCCCGCCGTTCAGGCACCGTTGCTTGCTCCTTCGTCGCTGACGCAACGGCGCCTGAACGGCGGGACGGCCGCGACGCACGCTTCGCGTGCGGGCCTCCTCGAGGTCGGCCCCGACGGGGTTGGGTGAGGCGGCACCGCAAGATCCGCCTCACCCCGAACGGAGAATTTCATGAAACTCGCAGTCATCGCCGGTGACGGCATCGGTCCCGAGGTCATCGCCGAGGCACTCAAGGTGCTCGACGTGGTCTCGCCCGGTGTCGAGAAGACCGAATACGACCTGGGCGCCGCGCGCTACCACCGCACCGGCGAGATCCTGCCGGAGTCGGTGCTGCCCGAGCTCAAGCAGCACGACGCGATCCTGCTCGGCGCGATCGGGGACCCGTCGGTCCCCAGCGGTGTGCTCGAGCGCGGTCTGCTGCTCAAGACCCGGTTCGCGCTCGACCACCACGTGAACCTGCGCCCGTCGCGGCTGTACCCGGGTGTCACCAGCCCGTTGGCCGGAAACCCCGACATCGACTTCGTGGTCGTACGTGAGGGCACCGAGGGCCCCTACACCGGCACCGGCGGCGCGATCCGCGTCGAGACTCCGCACGAGGTCGCGACCGAGGTCTCGACCAACACCCGCTTCGGCATCGAGCGTGTCGTGCGCTACGCCTTCGCGACCGCGCAGGCGCGCCGCAAGCACCTGACCCTGGTGCACAAGAACAATGTGCTCACCTTCGCCGGGTCGCTGTGGCAGCGCACCGTGAACGAGGTCGCCGCCGAGTTCCCCGAGGTGCAGACCGCCTACCAGCACATCGACGCCGCCACCATCCACATGGTGACCGATCCGGGCCGCTTCGACGTGATCGTCACCGACAACCTGTTCGGCGACATCATCACCGACCTGGCCGCCGCCGTCAGCGGTGGCATCGGCCTGGCCGCCTCGGGCAACATCGATGCCTCGGGTGTCAACCCGTCGATGTTCGAGCCGGTCCACGGCAGTGCCCCCGACATCGCGGGCCAGTCCAAGGCCGACCCGACCGCCGCGATCCTGTCGGTCTCGCTGCTGCTCACCCACCTCGGCAACACCGAGGGCGCGGCCCGCATCGAGTCCGCCGTCGCCAAGGACCTGGCCTCGCGCACCGGGACCGCCTCCACCGTCGAGGTCGGCGACCGGATCGCCGCCATCGTCTGAGGACAGCAACGACCGAAGGCCCGTCCCGGTTTTGCGGGGCGGGCCTTCGCGTTGGGTGGACATTCGCTGTTATGTTGTGCCGCAGCATATTTCGATTTCGTGAAAAATGCTGCGGCACAGCTACTTTCCGGTGACCCGCGGGACCAGGGGAACGGCCGCGGCGGCGGCGATGGCGGCTACGGCGAAAGCGGCGGGGAAGCCGGTGGCGGTGATCAGGAGGCCGAAGACCGGTGGGACAGCGGCGATGGCGAGGTTCTGGCCGGTGTTCTGGACGCCCAGGCCGCGACCGCTCCAGAATGGGCCCGCGATCTCGGCGACGGCGGTGAAGGCCAGGCCGTTGTCCGACACCGAGATCACCGAGGCGGCGACCATCAGCGGGACAGCCGCCCACCACCAGTCGGTCCAGGCGGTGACGGTCAGCGCGGCCATCACGACGACGGCCGCGACGGCCACCCGGCGCAACGGGCCCAGCCTGCTGCCGACCCGGTCGGACCAGGCGCCCGCGCCGATCCGCCCGGCGGCGCCCAGGAATTGGGTGGCCGTCATCAGCGCGCCCGCGGCCGCCAGCGACCAGCCCAGGTCGCGGTGCAGCCACAGCAGGGCGAAGGTCCACAGGGTCGCCTGCGGGACGACCAGCAGGATCGATACGGCGTGGATGCGCCACAGGGTGGAATCGCCACGGTAGGGGTTGGCGCGGTCGGCTGCCTCGGCGGGCGGGCGCGGCGGGTCGACGATGCCGACCAGACAGCCGAGCGCGGCGATGCCGGCCATCAGCGCGGGCACCAGCAGTGCGGCGGGGATGCCGTGGTGCGCGGCGACCCACGGGATGCTCAGCGCGGCCAGGCCGACGCCCAGCGGCTGCGCGGTCTGGCGGATGCCCATGGCCAGGCCGCGCCGGTCCGGCGGGAACCAGCCGACGATCACCCGTCCGCTCGCGCCGTTGGAGCTGGCCGCGCCGACGCCGCCCAGGAACAGCAGCGCGCCGAAGGCGATCGGATCGTTTACCACCGCGGCGGCGACGCCGGCCATGAACATCAGCGCCGTGCCCGCCACCAGCACGATCCGCTCACCGATCCGGTCGACGACATAGCCCCACGCGATCAGCGTGCACACCAGGCCGACGGTCGGCAGGGCGACCAGCGCACCGGCGGCGGCCAGCGAATCTCCCCGGGCCGTCAGCGCGGGCAGCAGGAACGGGGTGCCGTGGATGAAGATCGAACTCGAGGTCTGCGCGAAGACGCCGAGGGCGAGCATCAGCCAGCGTCTGCCGTCGCTCATCCTGGTCGTCTCGGCCGTCGGCCGCACCTCTGTCACGATTCTCACCTCGCCGGGTTGCACTATTGCATCTCAATATTTGAGATGGATGTCTCATTTGGTGAACATCTGGACTCACGGTACACCCGTGACCGTTGAATGGCGCCCTCCGCTTCGGTGTCTGACAGATCACAATCGGCGGTCCCGGCGCGGGTGGCGAATGTCGTAGGCGGGCAGCGCCTTCGAATCACAGTGGTGTGAGCTTTCCCGCATTCCGAGCGCGGGCGCATGACCGCCGCTGTGCCGCATCCCGGGCGCGTTCGGGCAGGTGGGCGTGTCTCGATAGACTCCGGGGCATGCGCTTAGGTCGAGTTGCCAGTCCCGATGGAGTCGCGTTCGTCAGCATCGAAGGTGACGGCAGCGATGCCACCGCCAAGGAGATCGCCGAACACCCGTTCGGTTCGCCGACGTTCACCGGCCGGAGCTGGCCGCTGGCCGATGTCCGCCTGCTGGCCCCGATTCTGGCGAGCAAGGTGATCTGCGTCGGCAAGAACTACGCCGCGCACGCGGCCGAGATGGGCGGCGAGGCGCCCGCCGATCCGGTCATCTTCCTGAAGCCGAACACCGCGATCGTCGGCCCGAACGCCCCGATCATCCTGCCGCCCAGCTCTTCCCAGGTCGACTACGAGGGCGAGCTGGCCGTGGTGATCGGCCGTCCGTGTAAGGACGTGCCCGCCGCCAAGGCCGCCGAGGTCATCCTGGGCTACACCGTCGCCAACGATGTCACCGCCCGTGACCAGCAGCGCCACGACGGGCAGTGGACCAGGGGCAAGGGCTACGACACGTTCTGCCCGCTCGGCCCGTGGATCGAAACCGCCATCGATCCAAGCGATCTGGAGATCGTCACCGAGGTCGAGGGTGAGGTCCGCCAGCGCAGCCGCACGTCGCTGTTCCTGCACGACATCCCCAAGATCATCGAATGGGTGTCGACCGTGATGACCCTGCTGCCCGGTGACGTGATCCTCACCGGCACACCGGAAGGCGTCGGCCCGCTGCGGGCCGGGCAGAACGTGTCGGTCACCGTCGAGGGCATCGGCACCCTCACCAATCCTGTTGCCACCAAGCGCTGATACCGCGGAGAGAGAGTCATGACTGAAGTACGGGTCCGTTTCTGCCCGTCGCCGACCGGCACGCCGCACGTCGGCCTGATCCGCACGGCACTGTTCAACTGGGCGTACGCGCGCCACCACGGCGGCAGCTTCGTCTTCCGCATCGAGGACACCGACGCCGCACGCGATTCCGAGGAGTCCTACCGGGCGATCCTGGACGCGCTGCGCTGGCTGGGCCTGACCTGGGACGAGGGCCCCGAGGTCGGCGGCCCCT
The DNA here is from genome assembly GCF_038752175.1 of Nocardia sp. No.11. Lineage (NCBI taxonomy): Bacteria > Bacillati > Actinomycetota > Actinomycetes > Mycobacteriales > Nocardiaceae > Nocardia > Nocardia sp. No.11. The sequence continues at coordinate 48,941 of NZ_JBCGFB010000025.1, forward strand.
ACGAGCCGTACCGGCAGTCGCTGCGCCGCGATCAGCACCTCGAGGTCGTGCGCAAGCTGGTCGAGGCGGGCGAGGCCTACGAGTCCTTCTCCACCCCGGACGAGGTCGAGGCGCGCCATCGCGCGGCCGGTCGCGACCCGAAACTGGGCTACGACAACTTCGATCGCGACCTCACCGCCGAGCAGATCGCGGCCTACAAGGCCGAGGGCAGGCCCGCGGTGATCCGGCTGCGGATGCCCGACGAAGATCTCAGCTGGAACGATCTGGTGCGCGGGGAAACCACGTTCAAAGCCGGCACGGTGCCCGATTTCGCGCTCACCCGCGGTAGCGGTGATCCGCTCTACACGCTGGTGAATCCGGTCGACGACGCGCTGATGAAGATCACCCATGTGCTGCGCGGTGAGGATCTGCTGTCCTCGACCCCGCGCCAGCTCGCGTTGTACGCGGCGCTGCAGCGTATCGGGGTCGCGGAGTTCACCCCGGAGTTCGGTCATCTGCCGTTCGTGATGGGTCAGGGCAACAAGAAGCTGTCCAAGCGCGACCCGGAATCGAATCTGTTCGTCCACCGGGATCGGGGATTCGTCCCCGAGGGTTTGCTGAATTACCTGGCCCTGCTCGGCTGGAGTATCGCCGAGGACCGCGACGTGTTCTCCATGGCCGAGATGGTGGCCGCGTTCGACATTTCGACGGTCAATTCCAATCCGGCCCGATTCGACCAGAAGAAAGCCGACGCGATCAATGCCGAGCAGATTCGTTTGCTCGAGCCGGGTGATTTCGGCCACCGTTTGCGGGAGTTCCTGACCGCGCAGGGCCATATCGGCGCCGAAATCGACGAGAAGATCTTCCTCGCCGCGGCCGAACTGGTGCAGACCCGCATCGTGGTGCTCGGCGATGCCTGGGACCTGCTGAAATTCCTGTTTGTGGCGCCCGAGTCGTTCGCGATCGATCAGGCCGCCGGCGCCAAGAACCTCGGCGCCGAGGCCGACCCGGTGCTCGACGCCGCCATCGCTGCCGTGGAGCCGCTGACCGAGTGGACCACTCCGGCCCTGGAAGAGGCTCTGAAGAAGGCGCTGATCGACGATCTGGGGCTCAAGCCGCGCAAGGCGTTCGCGCCGGTGCGCGTCGCGGTGACGGGCTCGCACATCAGCCCGCCGCTCTACGAGTCGATGGAGCTGCTCGGCCGCGCGGTCTCGCTCGACCGGCTCCGCGCCGCCCGTGGCTGGGTGCCCGCCGCGCAGTGAGTGCGTTCCGGGGCGGTGTCCGCACCGCCCCGGAACGGTCAAAACAGCCGAAAATAGGCTTCTGACCAGGCGATTTGTAGTTTACCCCACTGTGTTTGGTAATCTTCTCCTCGCCGCGGAACACGGCCTCGCAACACCGACAACCAGCCGGTGAGACGGAGGCCGAGCGTTTCCATCCTTGGGGTATGGTGTAATTGGCAACACAGCTGATTCTGGTTCAGCCATTCTAGGTTCGAGTCCTGGTACCCCAGCAAGATTTCACTTCGGTGAGATCGTCCTGGCCCCGTCGTCTAGCGGCCTAGGACGCCGCCCTCTCAAGGCGGTAGCGCGGGTTCAAATCCCGTCGGGGCTACAAAGAAAGACCCCCGGTCGAATTCGACCGGGGGTCTTCTTCGTTCACAGCCGCTTGTGCAGCGCCTCGGCGGCGGCGACCAGATCGGCCGCCCAGCGCGCGCCCGGCCGCCTGCCCATCCGATCGATCGGGCCCGACACCGACACCGCGGCCACCACGACGCCCGCCGCGTCACGCACCGGCGCCGAGACGCTCGCCACGCCCTGCGCGCGTTCGGCGGCACTCTGCGCCCAGCCGCGCTTGCGGACCTCGGCCAGCGCGCGATCGCCGAACACCGCGTCGGCCAGGACGGTGCGCTGGAGCTCCGGGTCCGCCCACGCCATCAGGACCTTGGCCGCCGAGCCCGCGGTGAGCGGGAGCCGGGAGCCGACGGGCACGGTGTCGCGCAGGCCGACGGGCGGCTCCAGCGCGGCCACGCAGACGCGCGCGTTGCCGTCGCGGCAGTACAACTGGACGCTCTCGCCGGTGATCTCCCGCAGCCGGGGCAGAATGGCCCCTGCGGCCTCCACCAGTGGATCGGCGGCCCCCGCCGACAGTTCGGTGAGCGCGGGGCCGGGACGCCACAGCCCGTTGCCGTCACGTGCCAGCAGCCGGTGCGTCTCCAGCCCGACCGCCAGCCGGTGCGCCGTGGCGCGGGGCAGGCCGGTGCGGGTGCACAGGTCGTTGAGACCGCATGGCTCGTCCGCGACGGCGTAGAGCACCGCCACGGCTTTGTCGAGGACCCCGATACCGCTATGCTGTCTCATAGAACGATACTAACGTCTCATATCTTGAGATTCCAAGTATGTCCGTCGAAAGGTGATCAAGCAATGGCCGAGCGCGCCCGCACACTGGCCGAGAAGGTGTGGGAACAGCACGTCGTCGTCCCTGGCGAAGGCGAAGGTTCCTCCCGCGAACCCGACCTGATCTACATCGATCTGCACCTCGTGCACGAGGTGACCAGCCCGCAGGCCTTCGACGGGCTCCGCGCGGCGGGCCGTCCGGTGCGCAGGCCCGATCTCACCATCGCGACCGAGGACCACAACGTCCCCACCGTCGACATCGACAAGCCGATCGCCGACCCGATCTCGCGCACCCAGGTCGAGACGCTGCGGCGCAACTGCGCCGAGTTCGGCGTGCGCCTGCACCCGATGGGCGACGTCGAGCAGGGCATCGTGCACGTGGTCGGCCCGCAGCTGGGCCTGACCCAGCCGGGCATGACCGTGGTCTGCGGTGACAGCCACACCTCCACCCACGGCGCGTTCGGCGCGCTGGCGATGGGCATCGGCACCAGCGAGGTCGAGCACGTGCTGGCCACCCAGACGCTGTCGCTGCGCCCGTTCAAGACGATGGCCATCACCGTCGACGGCGAATTGGCGCCCGGCGTCACGAGCAAGGACCTGATCCTGGCCGTGATCGCCCAGATCGGCACCGGCGGCGGCCAGGGCTATGTGCTGGAGTACCGCGGCGAGGCGATTCGCAAGCTGTCGATGGAAGCGCGGATGACCATCTGCAACATGTCCATCGAGGCGGGTGCTCGCGCCGGCATGATCGCCCCGGACGCGGTGACCTACGAATTCCTGAAGGGCCGTCCGCACGCGCCCCAGGGCGCCGACTGGGACGCCGCGGTGGCCGCCTGGGAGGCGCTGAAGACCGACGAGGGCGCGGTTTTCGACGCCGAGGTCCACATCGACGCGAACCAGCTGACCCCGTTCGTCACCTGGGGCACCAACCCCGGTCAGGGCCTGCCGCTGGGCGCGAACGTGCCGGATCCGGCCCAGATCGTCGATGAGAGCGAGCGCGAGGCCGCCGAGAAGGCCTTGCGCTACATGGACCTGACGCCGGGAATGCCGCTGCGTGAGGTCACCGTCGACACCGTTTTCGTCGGTTCCTGCACCAACGGCCGGATCGAGGATTTGCGGGCCGTCGCCGATGTGCTGAAGGGCCGCCACGTGGCCGACGGCGTGCGAATGCTGGTCGTTCCCGGCTCGATGAAGGTGCGCGCCCAGGCGGAAAAAGAAGGACTCGGCGAGATTTTCACCGCCGCCGGCGCGGAATGGCGCCAGGCGGGCTGCTCGATGTGCCTGGGCATGAATCCCGATCAGCTCGAGCCGGGCCAGCGCTGCGCGTCGACGTCGAACCGCAATTTCGAAGGCAGGCAGGGCAAGGGTGGCCGTACGCACCTGGTCTCGCCCCTGGTCGCGGCCGCCACGGCGGTCCGCGGCACCCTGTCCTCGCCCGCCGATCTGGCCTGAGCGCCCCGACCACCACGATCGAAGGAGAATCGTTATGGAAGCCTTCACTGTTCACAAAGGCATCGGGGTCCCGCTGCGCCGGTCCAATGTCGACACCGACCAGATCATCCCGGCTGTTTACCTGAAGCGGGTGACCCGCACTGGTTTCGAGGACGGCTTGTTCGCCGGTTGGCGGGCCGATCCGGACTTCATTCTGAACACCGAGCCGTACAGCCATGGCAGCGTGCTGGTGGCCGGGCCGGATTTCGGTACCGGGTCCTCCCGGGAGCACGCCGTGTGGGCGCTGTCGGACTACGGCTTTCGGGTGGTCATCTCGTCGCGTTTCGCCGACATCTTCCGCGGGAATGCGGGGAAGGGCGGCCTGTTGGCCGCGCAGATGTCACAGAACGATGTCGAAATGCTGTGGAAGCTGATCGAGGAACAGCCCGGCCTCGAATTGGTTGTTGACCTGACCGCGCGCACCGTGACGGCGGGAACCGTCGTGTTGCCGTTCGATATTGACGACTACACCCGGTGGCGTCTGCTGGAGGGTTTGGACGACATCGGCCTCACGCTGCGGCGGGCAGACGTCATCGGCGAGTTCGAAAAGGGAAGGCCGTCATGGAAACCCGTGACGCTGCCGGAGCCTATTTCGCAGGCGTAATCACCTGGGACGCTTAGTGGCGCTTCCCTGGGGGCGGTAGCTGGACGTGTGCTAAACCACATGAATTTTGGCGTGGCACATAGACTCTTGCTCAAACTGGGTTTACCGTGGTACCTAGTCGGTCCGACGACGGGCCATTAGTCTGCGGAGGATTCAATGAACAAGGCGGAACTGATCGACGTTCTGACCGAAAAGTTGGGTACGGACAGGCGCACGGCAACTGCGGCTGTCGAGAACGTGGTCGATACCATCGTTCGCGCCGTGCACAAAGGTCAAAGCGTCACCATCACCGGATTCGGTGTGTTCGAACAGCGCAAGCGTGCCCCCAGGGTTGCCCGCAACCCGCGTACCGGGGAAACCGTGAAGGTGAAGGCGACTTCGGTGCCTGCCTTCCGGCCGGGCGCTCAGTTCAAGGCGGTGATCGCGGGTAAGCAGAAGCTGGCCGCGTCCGGCCCTGCCGTCAAGCGTGGCGTGAATGCCCCGGTGGCGGCGAAGAAGGCGGCAGCCAAGAAGACGGCGGCCAAGAAGACCGCCGCCAAGAAGGCGACGCCGTCGAAGGGTCCGGCCAAGACCACCGCCCGTAAGGCAGCCACCAAGGCGCCCGCCGCCAAGAAGACCACCACGACGGCGGCGAAGAAGACCACGGCCGCCAAGAAGACCACGGCGGCAAAGAAAGTGACCGCGGCCAAGAAGGCTCCGGCCAAGAAGGTCACGGCGGCCAAGAAGGCCACGGCCGCCAAGACCACCGCGGCCAAGACCACGGCCGCCAAGAAGGCTCCTGCCAAGAAGACTGCTGCGAAGAAGACAGCCACCCGTCGTGCTCGTTGATCCCGCCGCAGCGGGATCGGGTCGGGGAATGTGCACGTAGGCCGCATCACCCACCACTGGACCGAGAACGGCCCCGGGATTCCGGGGCCGTTTCGGCTGTTTCGAGGCGGTGCGGGCGACTCAGGCGGTGACGATTCCCGTCGAGAGCGACCGGTCCATATGGTCGGCCGCGACCAATCGGTCCGCAACGAACGACAATGCCCAGACGCTGCCCTTGCGATTGCGCGCGGGCGGCAGGGGGAGGCCACCCTGCTCGGCGAGCCACTGTGTCAGATCCGGAATCACCCCGCCCTGACTGCACACCACCGGCACACCCCGATCCGTTACCAACGACAGAAATCGTTGCCGCGCGGCGCTTTTCGCTGAATCGTAACCTTGCTCGGAAAACATTGGCTCGCAATTGATTTCGGCGTTCAACTGTTCTGCCAACGGGGTCACGGTTTGGATACAGCGCAGCGGATCGGCCGAATGGATCTCGGAGGGACCGAACGCCAGCAGATTCGGTGTCAATGCCTTCGCCTGCTGCTCGCCGGCGGGCTCGAGCGGGCGTAACTCGTCGGGTCCGTCGAAACGCGAGCGCTTGCCTGCCTTGGCATGGCGGACCAGCAGTACCGTGTTCGTCCGGGCGGGCAGCCGGGCGAACATCCGGACGACCTGGCGGTCCATCGGATACGACAGCTGATCCATCACCCGGTCGAGCGGGTACCAGCGCAGCTGGTCGACCTCGGCGTTGACGGCGAACTCGCCAACCGCCGCCTCGGCGGCCCAGTAGTCGACCCGCTTGAGCTGACGGTGGCCGGGGATCGGATAGGTGACGTGCCCGAGATAGCGACCGAGGGTGCACGGCAGCCCGGTCTCCTCGCCGACTTCGCGCACCGCGGCGATCACCGGGGTCTCGCCGGGGTCGAGCTTGCCCTTGGGCAGCGACCAGTCGCCGTACTTGGGCCGGTGGATCACGCCGATCTCCGGTCCTGCGGCGCCGTCGCGCCACAGGACCGCGCCCGCGGCATGGATGTTGGGTCGAACCCTGGGATCGTGCATCGCGGTCTGTACGCCCTCGCTCACGGCTGATCGGGACGACGCAGCCGCATCAGGAACTGCTGGTGGTCGCGCACCTGGTCGGCGTCGGCGTCGGACGGGCTGGCCTGCCAGGTGCCGTCCGGGCCGAGGACCCAGCAGCGGGTCATCGGGTCGAGCGCCGAATCGAACACCACGGCCAGCTGTTCGACCAGGCGCGGATCCTTCACCTGCACCATGACCTCGACGCGGCGGTCGAGATTGCGGTGCATCATGTCGGCGCTGCCGATCCAGGTCTGCTCCTGCGCGCGGAACTCGATCACCCTGGAGTGCTCCAGGAACCGGCCCAGGATCGAGCGCACCTCGATGTTCTCGCTCAGGCCGGGCACGCCGGGGCGCAGGCCGCAGATGCCGCGCACCACGATCTGCACCGGCACGCCGGCCTGCGACGCCCGGTAGAGCGCGTCGATGATCTGCTCGTCGACGATCGCGTTGGCCTTGAGCCGGATCCGGGCGTCGAAGCCCTCCCTGGCCAGTTCGATCTCGCGGTCGATCCGTTCGATGATGCCCGCGCGCACGCCGAGCGGGGCGACCATCAGGTTGCGGTAGTCCTCCTTGCGGGAGTACCCGGTCAGCGAGTTGAACAGGTCGGTCAGATCGGCGCCGATCTCCGGTGCGGCGGTGAACAACCCGACGTCCTCGTACAGGCGCGCGGTCTTCGGGTTGTAGTTGCCCGTGCCGATGTGGCAGTAGCGGCGGATGGTCGAGCCCTCGCGGCGCACCACCAAGCAGGTCTTGCAGTGGGTCTTGAGGCCGATCAGGCCGTACACCACGTGGACGCCGGCCTGTTCCAGCGCGCGCGCCCATTTGATGTTGGCCTGCTCGTCGAAGCGGGCCTTGATCTCGACCAGCGCGACGACCTGCTTGCCCGCCTCGGCGGCCTCGATCAGCGCGTTGATGATGGGGGAGTCACCGGAGGTGCGGTAGAGCGTCTGCTTGATCGCCAGCACCTGCGGGTCGGCCGCGGCCTGCTCGATGAAGCGCTGCACGCTGGTGGAGAACGAATCGTAGGGGTGGTGCACCAGCACGTCGCCCTCGCGCAGTGCCGCGAAGACGTTGCGCGGGGTCTCGCGTTCGCCGAAGGCCGCGGGGGTGGCCGGAACATACGGCGCGTCCTTGAGATCGGGCCGGTCGACGCCGTAGACCTGCCACAGGCACGACAGATCCAGCAGCCCGGGCACCTGGATGACGTCGCCGGGGTCGACCTCGAGTTCGCGTAGTAGCAACTCCAGCATGTGCTCGGTCATGTCGTCGGAGACCTCGAGCCGCACGGGCTTCCCGAACCGGCGCCGCGCGAGTTCGCGTTCCATCGCCTGCAGCAGGTCCTCGTCGCGGTCCTCGTCGACCTCGAAATCGGCGTTGCGGGTGATCCGGAACGAATGCGTCTCCACTACGGTCAGGCCGGGGAACAGCAGATCCAGGTGCGCGGCGATGAGGTCTTCCATCGGCAGGAACGCCGCGATCGCCGAGGGCGCCTTGGTGCGGCGCACGCGCACGAACCGGTCGACGTTGTCGGGCACTTTCACGCGGGCGAAATGCTCGCCGCCGGTGCCGGTGTCCTTCACCGTGACCGCGAGGTTGAGGCTCAGGCCCGAGATGTAGGGGAACGGGTGGGCCGGGTCGACGGCCAGCGGGGTGAGCACGGGGAACACCTGATCGGTGAAATACCCCGAGAGCCGTTGCCGTTCATCGTCGTCGAGATCGGCCCAGCCGATGAGGTCGATGCCCTCCTCGGCCAGCGCGGGATTCACCTCGTCGAGGAACACGTGCGCGTGGCGCTCGGCGAGTTCCTGGGCGCGGGCGGCGATCATCTCCAGTTGCTCCGACGGGGAGCGGCCGTCGGCGGAGCGCACGGACAGCCCGGTCTCGGCACGGCGTTTCAGGCCGGCGACGCGGACCATGTAGAACTCGTCGAGATTCGAGGCGAAGATCGCCAGGAACTTGGCGCGTTCGAGCAGCGGCAGCGAGGCGTCCTCGGCGAGCGCGAGGACGCGGGCGTTGAAGTCGAGCCAGCTCAGTTCCCGGTTGAGGTAGCGATCCCTGGGCAATCGCTGTGTCGACGGGTCACCGCCCGAGGCGGTGGCGGCCGCAGGTGGCGGGGAAATCGGAGGCTGGTGCTTGATGGTTTCCGTATCGCTCACGCTGTCAATCATCCCCTACGAACCGGGCAGTCCGCAGTATGACGTTGCCGCGTTCGCCCGACCCTGACCAGTGGCGGCGATCGGCTAGCACACGGTGCGAACCGGATCACCCAGGTGACAGGACAGCCCGAATTCGGCGAGGGTGTGCGCGGTGTGCGCACCGACCCCGAGCCGGTGGACGGTCGCCAGGTCGGCGGGGGTGTCGACGTCGCAACGAAGACCGGGCCAGTGCCCGCCGAGTGCGTGCGCGCCGTCCGCGCGGTGCGCGCGCGCGGAGTCGACGCCGAAGCGCGGAGCCAGCGCGGCGGTCGTGTCGCGGACCAGTAATGCCGCGGTGCCGGTGCCGGTGTGGTCGATCACCACCGAGCGGACGCCGTCGGGAGCGACGGTGAGCAGGTCGGCCAACTCGGCCGGGCGCAGGGCGGGCAGGTCGGCCTGCAGGGCCAGCAGATGGGCCGGGCCGTGCCGGTCGCGCACCTCGGCCGCGCCCGCCGACAGCGCGGCGTTGAGCGGATCGGGGGCGCCCACCGGTTCGTCGAGGACGTGCGCGCCGAGCGCGCGGGCCCGGGTCGCGACGAGCGGATCGGGGGTGACCACCGTCAGCGACAACACCTCGGGCACCGCGGTCGCGGCCACGACGGTGTCGGCGAACATGGCCAACACGAGCTGACCGCGCTGCTCGGGAGTCAGCACGTCGGCCAGCCTGCTCTTGGCCCGATCGATGTGCTTGACCGCCATCACGGCGTGCACGGTGTGCGGACGCATGACATCAATCCTTACATGGCATATTGAGCTGATGACGAGGGCGGCGGTTATGGGTGCGGGGTCGTGGGGCACCGCGTTCGCGAAGGTGTTGGCTGAGGCGGGGACCGAGGTCACGATCTGGGCCAGACGGAGCGAGGTGGCGCAGGCGCTCGACACGGAGCACCGCAATCCGATCTACCTGCCCGGCGTGCAGTTGCCGCCGGTACACGCCACCGATGATCACCGGGCCGCGCTCGCCGGCGCCGACCTGGTCGTGCTCGCGGTCCCGTCGCAGTCGCTGCGCGCGAATCTGGAGCAGTGGAAGGGCGATATCGATGCCGACGCCACGCTGCTGAGCCTGGCCAAGGGCATCGAGACCGGCACGTTGCTGCGGATGAGTCAGGTCATCGCCGAGGTCACCGGTGCCGAGCCGGGACGCATCGCGGTGCTGTCGGGCCCGAATCTCGCGGGGGAGATCGTCGAACGGCAGCCCGCGGCCACCGTGATCGCGTGTTCGGACAGCGAGCGGGCCGGCGTCGCGCAGCGGGCCTGCGCCACGGGCTATTTCCGGCCGTACACCAACACCGATGTGATCGGCTGCGAGATCGGCGGCGCGTGTAAGAACGTCATCGCGCTGGCCTGCGGCATCGCTTCCGGGATGGGACTGGGCGACAACACCGTCGCCAGCCTGATCACCCGCGGACTGGCCGAGGTGATCCGGCTCGGAGTCGCGCTCGGCGCGCAGCCGGTCACCCTGGCCGGGCTCGCCGGCGTCGGCGACCTGGTGGCGACCTGTACCTCGCCGCTGTCGCGGAACCGGTCCTTCGGGTATGTCCTCGGCGCGGGCGGGTCGATGCAGGTCGCGCAGGACGCGACCAATGGGCAGGTGGCCGAAGGTGTGAAGTCGTGCACATCGGTGCGGGCCCTGGCCGCCGCCCACGACGTGGAGATGCCGCTGACCGACGCGGTGCACCGGGTGTGTCACGAGGGTCTTTCGGTCAGCGAGGCCGTCGACAGTTTGCTCGGCAGGCGGATCAAGCCCGAGTAGGTCGATAGCGCCGCAGGTCGGCCGACCGGTTACGGTGACGTTCATGACGAATCGGATCAGGGTGGCCGTGGTTTTCGGCGGGCGCAGCAGCGAGCACGCCGTCTCGTGTGTGTCGGCGAGCAGCGTGCTGCGCAACCTCGATCCCGAGCGCTACGAGGCGGTGCCGATCGGCATCACCACCACCGGCAGCTGGGTGCTGGCCGAGGGCCTCGGCGCGCTCGAACTCAGCCATGACGCGCTGCCCGCGGTCGACGCGGCGGGCACCGCGCTCACCCTGGCCGCCGATCCGGGCCGGGGCGGCGCGCTGGTCGCGCTCGACGATCCCACCGCCGCCCTGGGCGGTGTCGATGTGGTGTTCCCGATCCTGCACGGTCCGTTCGGCGAGGACGGCACGCTCCAAGGCATGCTCGAGTTAGCCGGCGTCCCCTATGTGGGGGCGGGCGTGCTGGCCAGTGCCGCGGGTATGGACAAGGAGTTCACCAAGAAATTGCTGGCCGCCGAGGGTCTGCCCGTCGGCGTGCAGGTGGTGTTGCGGCCCGGCACGGCGACGCTGACCGAGGACGAGCGCGCGCGCCTCGGCCTGCCCGCGTTCGTGAAGCCGGCTCGCGGCGGATCGTCGATCGGCATCACCAAGATCACCGACTGGGCCGATCTGGACGCCGCGGTCGCGGCCGCGCGCGAACACGATCCGAAGGTGATCGTCGAAGCGGGCATCGTCGGCCGCGAAGTCGAGTGCGGCGTGCTGGAATTCGCCGACGGGCAGGTACGGGCCAGCGTCGTCTCCGAGATCCGGATGCCCGACGCCGACGCCGCGGCCCCGGAGTTCTACGACTTCGCCACCAAATACCTCGACGACGTCTGCGAATTCGACGTCCCCGCCAAGCTCGACGACGCGGTCGCCGACCAGATCCGCGAGCTGTCGGTGCGTGCCTTCCGCGCGTTGGACTGCCAGGGCCTGGCCCGGGTCGACTTCTTCGTCACCGCCGACGGCCCGGTGATCAACGAGATCAACACCATGCCCGGCTTCACCCCGATCTCGCAGTACCCGCGGATGTGGGAGGCGACCGGTGTCGACTACCCGGCGCTCGTCTCGACCCTGATCGACACCGCCGTGGCGCGCGGCACCGGCCTGCGCTGAGTTTTCGGCGGCTGGTGCCGCGGGTTTTCGGCCTCGTGACCTCGCCGCCGAGGGACGATACTGCGCCTTCGGCGTTTCGTCTCGCCCCTCGGCGGCGAGGCGGCCGAAAACGTGGTGGTCGCGTCTCGGAGTATCGAGGCTCCGAACTAGAGCTCGCCCGGGGTGGGTTCGCGGGCGGGCAGATTCGCGGTGATGACCTCGGATACCGTCTGGATGGAGCCCGCGCCCGACCCGTCGGGGACGGTCAGGGCGATGTAGGTCTCGCGGTCGACGGCGAACCAGGTGCCGACCTTGCCGACCTCGTCGCGGACCTGGAACCACTTCACACCGTCGACCACCGTCAGCGGGGACGCGCGGTTGAATTCGAGCGGCCGATCCAGACCGCAGCGCAGCACGATCGGCTCGCCGCCGTCGGGGTGCTGCCAGGCGCGGGTCGCGGGCGGCGCCGGCTCGACCAGAGTCGACTTGGTGTAGTCGCCGAGGTCGGCGGGCAGGGCGGGCAGCAGGGCCTGGCAGGCCGGGCCGTCGGCCGCCGGGGCCGGGACCGGGCCGAGGGCGAGGGGCTCACGTTCGACGGGGGCGCGCAGGGCGATGAAGGCCGCGACGAGGACGCCGACGATCAGGATGACCGGCAGGGCGACCGCGGTGGCGATCAGCGCGGGGGAGTAGGGGGTCGACGCGTCGGCATCGGGTTCGGCGGCGGAGCCCGGCGTCGTGCCGCTGTCGGCCGAGTTCGGATCGGTCGGCCCAGCGGGCTCGTCCGTCGTCGACGCGGCAGCCGAGCCGGTCGCGGACGGGTCGGTCGTCGCCGCAGCCGCGGTGTCGGGGGCGTCCGCGCCCGAAGACTTGCCGTCCCGGTCGTCCGCCGCTGTCGGGTCCGACGAATCCGCCGCCATAACCGTCCGGTCCTTTCCGTTGTGTCCGATCGCCTCCGAAAGGGTACCGTCGGGGCGATTTCGTCGGTCAGCAGCACACTGGGAAGGGGCCGGTCATCAGCGAGGACAGCCGTCCGCAGACGGTGCGTGAGCTGGGCGAGTTCGCCCTGATCGACCGGATCACCGCGAACCGGGAGCAGGGACCGCAGGTGCTGCTCGGCCCCGGTGACGACGCCGCGCTGGTCGCCGCGCCCGACGGGCGGTTCGTGGTGAGTACCGACATGCTGGTCGAGGGCAGGCACTTCCGCCGCGACTGGTCGGCGCCGCAGGACATCGGTCGCAAGGCCATCGCGCAGAACGCCGCCGACATCGTCGCCATGGGCGCGCGCCCGACGGCCTTCGTCGTCGCGCTCGGCTGCCCGGCCGACACCCCGGTGCCGGTGGTGACCGGCATCGCCGACGGCATGTGGGCCGAGGCGAGCCGCGCGGGCGGGTCCATCGCGGGCGGCGACCTGGTGCGCAGTGACCAGCTGGTCGTCTCGGTGACCGCGTTCGGTGACTTGGGCGGCCGGGCGGCGCTGACCCGCTCGGGCGCGACCGTCGGTGACATCGTCGCGGTGGCGGGCGAACTCGGCTGGTCCGGCGCCGGACTGGCCGTATTGTCCGGCGACGCCGACACTTCCGACCCGGCTTTCGCGCATGCCCTTGCGACGCATCGGGTTCCGCAACCGCCCTACGCCGCGGTGCTCGATGTCGCCGGTGGTGCGACGCCGACCGCGCTCACCGACGTCTCCGACGGGTTGCTCGCCGACCTCGGCCATCTCGCGACTGCCTCGGGCGTGGCGATCGACGTGCACAGCGCGGCGCTGGCCGACCCCGACCTGGCCGCGCTCGCCGTACTGCTCGATGTCGATGCGGCGCAATGGATTCTGGCCGGCGGCGAGGATCACGCCTTCGCGGGCACCTGGCCCGCGGGCACCGCGTTGCCGCCGGGCTGGCGGCCGATCGGCGTCGTCACCGCAGGCAGCGGCGTCACCGTGGACGGTGCCGCGCCGACCGGCGGCACCGGCTGGGAATCGTTCCGTGGGGCGGACGCCACGCCCGGCGGCCGGAACCGATAGGTTGTGCGGTCATGGGTGCCAAACCACTGTCGGAGATCATCGATCCGGGCTGGGCCCGGGCACTGGAGCCGGTGGCCGACCGGATCAGCGAGATGGGCGAATTCCTGCGTGCCGAGAACGCCGCGGGCCGGGGCTATCTGCCCGCCGGGGAGAACGTGCTACGCGCGTTCCGCCGTCCGTTCGACGCCGTGCGCGTGCTGATCGTCGGCCAGGATCCCTACCCGACGCCGGGCCACGCGATGGGTCTGAGTTTCTCTGTCGCCCCTGAGGTCTCGCCGGTGCCGCGCAGCCTGTCCAACATCTTCGCCGAGTACACCAAGGACCTCGGCTTCGATACGCCCAGCAGCGGTGACCTGAGCCCGTGGTCGGATCAGGGTGTGCTGCTGCTGAACCGGGTGCTCACCGTGACGCCCGGCACGCCCGCCTCGCATCGCGGCAAGGGCTGGGAAGCGGTCACCGAGCAGGCCATCCGGGCGCTGGTCGCCCGCGACGAGCCGCTGGTCGCCGTGCTGTGGGGACGCGACGCGGGCTCGCTCAAGCCGACGCTGACCGAGGCCGAGATCCCCTACATCGAATCGGCCCACCCCTCACCCTTGTCGGCCTCGCGCGGATTCTTCGGTTCGCGGCCCTTCTCCCGGGTCAACGAGCTGCTCGACGAACTCGGAGCCGAACCCGTCGACTGGCGGCTGCCCTGACCCGGGGCGTCGCCCGCACCAGAAGAAAATGATGAAGGAGCACAACCCGATGCACATCACCACCGTTCGCGCCGCCGTCGCGACCGCCGCCGTCGCCGCCGCCCTGACCGCGGGCGCCGCCTCGGCCAACGCGGCGGGCCTGGCGCTCGAGCCCTACAACGAGGAGGCCGCGCCGGTGGCCACCACCCAGATCGGTGAGGAATGGACCTCCACCGGCACCTCCACCATCTCCTCGGGCGTGAACGCGAAGGTGACCTGCCTGCTGCAGAACACCTTCAGCGCCCTCGGCGCACAGTGCTAGTAGGCGGCTGGCGCCGCGGGGTTTCGGCTGTATCTTAGGCGGCTGGCGCCGCGGGTTTCGGCCTCGTGACCTCGCCGCCGAGGGGTGATACTGCGCCTGCGGCGTTCCGTATCGCCCCTCGGCGGCGAGGCGGCCGAAACAGTGGTGATCAGTTGAGCCCGAGGTAAGCAGGCTTGCGCTTGCCGACGAAGGCATCCACGCCCTCCCGGCCGGTTTCGCTGTTCGCGGCGGCGGAGATGCTGTCGCGTTCGGCATCGAGCTGCTGGTCCAGAGTCGCCGTCGGCGATTGGGCCAGCAGCTTTTTCATGGCCGCGTAGGTGGCGCGCGGTCCGGTGACGAAGCTCTGGGCGACCCGCAGTGCCTCGGCGCGGACCTCGTCGTCGGCGACGGTGCGGCTCAGAATGCCCAGGCGCACGGCCTCGTCGGCGCCGAGGACGGCGTCGGTGAGCAGGATCTCGGCGGCCCGGCTCGTGCCGACGATGCGGGGCAGCAGCCAGGACATGCCGCCGTCGGGGCTCAGGCCGATGCCCGGGTAGGCGGGGCGCAGCTTGGTCGAGGGGCCACCGATCGCGATGTCGGCGGCGCACACCAGGCTCATGCCGGCGCCTGCGGCCCAGCCGTGCACCGAGGCCACGACCGGAACCGGCGTCGCGGCCAGCGCGCGCACGAAGTCGTGCAGTTCGGAGGCGAGCTGGTGCAGGTAGGCGCCACGGTCCTCGGCGCCGGCGAAGTGGTGGACGTTGCCGCCCGCGCAGAAGTTGGCGCCGGTGCCGGTCAGCAGCACGGCGCCGACCTCGGGATCGAGCGCGCGCAGGGCCTCGGTGCCCGCGTTGATCAGGTCGAAATTCATCGAAGTGCCCGCGGCGGCGGTGGCGATCGGCAGCTGCAGGACGCCGTCGACGACAGTGACGGCGGTGACCGGTTCGGTGGTACTCATGGCGTCACCCTAGCGAGAGCCGCGTCGCCACCACTGTTCGGGCAGCAGGGTGAAGGGGTCGACCCGGCGCACTCCGGTGTCGGCGAAGCCGTGTCTGCGATAGAAGGCGTGGGCACGCGGATAGTCGCCGAAGACCCACAGTGTGCACGGTGAGCCGGGAGCGGCGGCTTCGATCAGCGCGTCGGCGACGCCGGTGCCGTGCCAGGCGGCGCGGACATACAGCGCTTCCAGTTCGAATTCGGTCGCCGAGGCGAAGCCGATCAGCCGGTCGCCGGACAGCGCGATCGGCAGGCGGTGTGTTCCGTCGGTGCGGCGGCGCTCCCAGGTGAGCGCGGAGCGTTCGAGATCGAACCCGGACAGTACATGGCCCGGCACCAGGGCGTCGTAGGCCTCGCGCCAGCTCGCGATATGACAGGCGGCCAGCGCGGTGACCCGCTCGGCGGTCAGCGCCGCGAGGCGCCAGTCAGTCACGTCGACCCCCACCGACGACAAAGCCCCGGATCACCCACGAGGGGCGCCGGGGCGTTATCGGCAGAATGTACGGGCTGAGAATCAGCCGCGGACGACCTTGCCCGCCTTCAGGCAGGAGGTGCACACGTTCATCCGGCGGGTGTTGCCAGGGGCAACCTGCGCACGCACGGTCTGGATGTTCGGGTTCCAGCGACGGTTGGTGCGCCGGTGCGAGTGCGAGACCGACTTCCCGAAACCGGGGCCCTTGGCGCAGACGTCGCAAACGGCAGCCATGTCGCGAGCTCCTTCATGTCATAAGCGGACAGCGGCGCACGTATGCCCGCTGAACCGGAAACTGATGTCGTCAAATGCCTTGCCGACTCGCGTCGGCCAGCGCAGACCGGGATCGGCCGCACGAGGCAACCCTGCAAGGGTAGCTGGCCGGGCCGTGAACTTCCAAACCGGGTGTCCCGGTCGACACGCCGGGCACGGCCCGGATGACGGGCCCGTCCGCGGTCAGCATACCCCTGTCGGTCGCTGGCGCTAACCTGGCGTGCGGTGCCCGGCGGGCGGGCGCCGCCAACGGTGAGCGAGGTGACGGTGTCGCACGTGCGGGAGGCGCTGGACGGCGCCGAGCTGCTGGACTGGGCCAGGGCCTGCCGCACCGATCTGGAACTCCGCCGCGCCGAGATCGACGCGCTCAATGTGTTCCCCATCGCCGACTCCGACACCGGAACCAATCTGCTCGCCACGATGCGCGCCGCCGTCGCCGCCGCCGAGCACGCGATTCCGGACGCGACACGTGCCGGTCTCACCGCCGATCGAGTCGGCCTCGCGGGTGTGGAGCCCGGTGCGGGTGGTGTCGCGGGTGTCGATCCTGGCGCGGGCGCTATCGCGGGTGTGGACCCTGGCGCAGGCGGCATTGGGGGTATGGACCCCGGTGCGGGTGTCGCGTCGGCGCCGGACGGCGCCGGGGCGGGTGCCGAGGGCGTCGGACTCGGCGCGGTCGACAGCGCGGTCGGCATGGACGTCGGCATGGGCACGGGAGCTACGGAGACCGGCGGCGGCCCTTCGGCCCATCTCGTCGCGCAGGCGCTCGCGCGCGGAGCGACCACAGGTGCGCGGGGGAACTCGGGGATCATTCTGTCGCAGGTGTTGCGTGGGATCGCCGAGGCGGTGGTCGGGGGTCCGCTGACCGGGGAACGGTTGCGGACGGCCCTGCGGCGGGCCGCGGTGCTCGTGCGCACCGGACTCAGCGCTCCGGTCGAGGGCACGATTCTGACGGTGCTCGACCGGGCCGCCGTCGCGGCCGACGCCTCGGCGGAAGTCTCGCTGATCTCCGTCGCGCAGTCGGCAGCCGAGGGCGCCGCGCGTGCGCTCAACGAGACGCCGGCGCAGCTGGGCGTCCTGCGGGCGGCGGGCGTCGTCGATGCCGGTGCCAGGGGACTGCTGGTGTTGCTCGATTGCCTGGTGCGACGGGTCTGCGGGCAAGCCCCGGCCAGGGACAGCTACTTGCGGGCCGACGGGCAGAGCGCGACCCGGCGGTGGCCTGGCGTCGACGACGGCCCGCCCGTCGACAGCCGATCCGGCGCCAACCGGCCCGACGCCAACCGATCCGATGACGGCCGATCCGGCGCCAACCGGCCCGACGCCAACCGATCCGATGACGGCCGATCCGGCGGCGGCCAATCCGCCGATATCCGATCCACCGATAGCCGAGCCGATGGCGGCCGATCCGACGCCCGCCGACCCGTCGATNGCGGCCAATCCGCCGATATCCGATCCACCGATAGCCGAGCCGATGGCGGCCGATCCGACGCCCGCCGACCCGTCGATGGCCGAGAGCATCCGTCCGGGCAGGCGCCTCCCCGAACCGCCGATTCGGAGCCGACGCGCCCCGCCGACTCCTGGGACGACCACCGCGACTTCCCGGATCCCCACTTCGAGGTCATGTACGTGATCGCCGACACGGACGAGGCCGCCGCGTCGGGATTGCGCGACCGGCTCGCCGTGCTCGGTGACTCGGTCGTCGTGGTCGGCGACGGGGACAGCACCTGGTCAGCGCATGTGCACTGCCGCGACGCGGGCGCGGCGATCGAAGCCGGACTGGCGATCGGCACCGTGACCGGCATCCGCATCGAGAGCTTCGCGGTGACCGCGCCCCACGGCGGACACGCCGAACACGTCGCGCTCGACGCCGCCCGCGATGGCGCGCCGGCGACCAACGGCGACGGTCGGCACCGCGCCGGCCCCCCGGTGCCCGCC